>NZ_JALTON010000049.1:51230-122885 GCF_027000115.1 Thiohalobacter sp.
GAACGACGCGCGCAGCGCGGCGGCCCGGAGGGCGGAAGGCCGAAGGCCTGGAGTAATCCTCCTCCCTCCACCATATATATGTTATGTGTTTCGGGGTGCGGCAAAACGGTATCCCGATGGGCGGGGCGAGCGCTCGCCGGGACACGCCCGCAGCCATCGTGTGCAAGAGGCGGCGTCTCCGTGGCCGGCTCCCTGGCCGAAGACGACAGTGCGGGTGTAGTTCAATGGTAGAACCTCAGCCTTCCAAGCGTGCGACACGAGTCGCGAGGGTAGCTGACCCCGTCACCACGCTTACAAAGAGTGACAGAAATCAGCTATCGAGAGCCTCGATCATGACTTAGTCGGACCGAGGCGAGGCGGCGAAGGCCGCATGAGCAATTGTCCGGCAGCGCGAGCTGTAGTGGACCGGGTGTCCAGCCACCCGTAGCCTAGGGGCAGTGCTCGACTGGTAACGGTTGGGTGCCAAGCGCCCTGACAATGTAGCCACCCCGAAAGGGGCGCGTCGTCTCCGTGAGGAGAGGTCGCGAACCGGTAGACGCAACCGGTGAGGAGCTAGGCTGGGTTGAAGGGTTAGCGAAAGCGAACCGCTGATAAACGCCGTAAGGCTGGATGGGCCAAAGCGTCTGACAGGCCCTGCCCAAAATGGGGTGTGGTTGGTTGCTCCGTTGCTTGGTCGGGGCACGCTGGCAGTGAACCACCGGCGGAAAGGCGGAACCCTCCCAACCCGTGTTGCTCATGCGGAACGTGGTAAGCCCAATGGGGTGTCCAGACGGACTAGGAAACCCGCAAGGGTGACCGATGCCTCAGTGGGTAGAGGATCGCGGAGGAAGCGAAGGCCCGGTTGTAATGACCGGGATAGGGGATGAAACGATCGCCCTGACCCGAAAGGGTGCTGACTTCCGCGAGGTGGTCTGTCGCTAGACAGGCTTGATGGCAACCTAACCCCGGAGGGGGATGTTCGCATCCCCGCCGGGGGTGAAGAACGTCCTGTCCTCCGGGCAAGGCGGGTGTAGCTCAATGGCAGAGCTCCAGGCTTCCAACCTGGCGATGTGGGTTCGATTCCCATCACCCGCTCCAAACTGGAGGCAGATATGGACGTTCTTGGAAAAAAGGGCGATGTCGTCTCCGACGTCTGGACCGGCTGGCATGATATTTCATGGCGGCGGGTACGCAAGACGGTAGGGAGGCTACAAGTCCGGATAGCGAAGGCTGCCCGCAACGGTGATTGGCGTGCGGTCAGGAGGCTTCAGCGGCTGCTGGTGCGATCGACCAGCGCCAAGGCCTTGGCGGTACGACGAGTCACCGAAAACCTGGGCAGGAGGACGCCGGGTGTAGATCGTGAAACGTGGTCGACGCCCAGCGAGAAATGGGAGGCAACCCTAAACCTTAAGGTCGTGGGTTACCGCACCCGCCCGCTACGACGGGTATACATACCGAAGGCCAACGGTAAGAAAAGGCCCCTAGGCATCCCGACGATGCGGGACAGAGCGATGCAGGCGCTGTTCCTGCTGGCTCTCGAACCTGTCGCGGAAACCAAGGCGGACCCAAACTCGTATGGCTTTCGGGTAGGCCGATGCACTGCGGATGCGATCGTGCAATGCCAAAACGCATTGGGACGAAAGCACTCACCGCAGTGGGTGTTGGATGCAGACATCAAAGGCTGCTTTGACAACATCAGCCACGATTGGCTCGAAAAGCACATACCTATTGACAAGGTAGTGCTGAGGCGATGGCTCAAGGCCGGTTACATGGAGCAAGGACGCCTGTTCCCAACACAAGCGGGTACCCCACAGGGTGGGATCATTTCCCCGGTGTTGGCGAACATGACCTTGGACGGACTTGAGAGGCTGCTCAAGAGCCGCTTCAAAAGGAGGGACAAGGTCAATTTCGTCCGGTACGCGGATGACTTTATTGTCACAGGAAGCTCGAAGGAGTTGCTGGAGACACAGGTCAAACCGCTGATTGAGGCTTTCCTCGAAGAACGGGGGTTGGCTCTTTCGAAAGAGAAAACTCGCGTTGTACATATAGAGGAAGGTTTCGATTTTCTTGGCTGGAATGTCAGGAGATTCAAGAAGATACTTCTGATTACACCATCCAAGAAAAACCGGAAGGCGTTCTATCAGAAAATCAGGGAAACATTGCGGAAATTGTCCGCGGCACCGCAAGACGAGGTGATCAGAAGGCTCAATCCCATAATTCGGGGGTGGGCCGAGTACCACCGGAGTCAGATGGCCAAGCGGACATTTTCCAAGATGGATCACAAGATTTTCGGTGCTCTTTGGCGCTGGGCCAAGAGGCGACACCCAAACAAAAATCGCCGATGGATACGGAACAAATACTTCTGTAAAATCGGCGGTCGCGATTGGGTGTTCGCATCCGGTGAGTTGATCCTCGCGCGGCTGTCGGACACTAAGATCCGCAGACACGTGAAGATCAGGGCCGAGGCAAACCCATACGACCCCGTTTGGGAGGAATACTTCGAAGAAGTACTCAAACGGAAAATGCGTTCAACCCTGATGGGGAGACGCAAATTGTACTGGGTCTGGAAGCAACAGGACGAAAAGTGCCCTTGGTGCGATGGGCTGATCACCAAAGGCACTGGATGGCATGTTCACCACATCCACTGGCGAACCAGGGGAGGTGATGATAACGCGTCCAATCTCGTTCTGATGCATCCGAATTGCCATCGGCAACTGCACAGTAGAGCAATGCGGGTAGCCGGTCCTCCAACAACAGCGGAGGGCTTGCAGACTGCTTGAGCCCGGTGCGGGGAAACTCGCACGCCGGGTTCTTAGGGGAGGGGGTGGCCGCGAGGCCACCTCCTTACCCGACTGATGATGTGGGTTCGATTCCCATCACCCGCTCCAACGATTGAGAGGCAAGATATAAGAGAGAGGCAAGATACCGGTTGTTCTGCTCTGCGGCTTTGGCGTCGAGCGCCTTTGTATCTTGAATCTCGCAACATGAATCTGGTTTCAGGCCCATATAGCTCAGTCGGTAGAGCACTTCCTTGGTAAGGAAGAGGTCACCGGTTCAAATCCGGTTATGGGCTCCAGCTTGGGGCAGGCGATCCTGTGGAAGGGTCGCCTGCCCGTGACTATTGCAGTTACCGCAGATTCCTTGTGAATCCAAACGACCGGGAGAGCATCCATGTCCAAGGAAAAATTTGAACGTACGAAGCCGCATGTAAACGTGGGTACGATTGGTCATGTTGACCATGGCAAGACGACGCTGACGGCGGCGCTGACGAAGGTATCTGCGGAGAAGATGGGCGGAGGCGAGTTCAAGGCGTACGATCAGATTGACAATGCGCCGGAAGAGCGTGCGCGAGGTATCACGATTGCGACGGCGCACGTGGAGTACGAGACGGAGAATCGTCACTACGCGCACGTGGACTGTCCTGGTCACGCCGACTACGTGAAGAACATGATCACGGGTGCGGCGCAGATGGATGGTGCCATTCTGGTGGTGAGTGCGGCGGACGGTCCGATGCCGCAGACCCGCGAGCACATTCTGCTGGCGCGCCAGGTGGGTGTGCCCTACATCGTGGTGTACATGAACAAGGCCGACCAGGTGGACGATCCGGAGCTGCTGGAGCTGGTGGAGATGGAGGTTCGCGACCTGCTGAGTTCCTACGAGTTTCCGGGCGACGACACCCCGATTGTGATTGGATCGGCGCTGAAGGCGCTGGAAGGCGACACCTCGGATATTGGTGTGCCCTCGATCGAGAAGCTGCTGGCGGCGATGGACGAGTACATTCCGGTGCCGGAGCGTCCGATCGACCAGCCGTTCCTGATGCCGATCGAGGACGTGTTCTCGATTTCGGGTCGTGGCACGGTGGTGACGGGCCGTATCGAGCGCGGCAAGGTTCACGTGGGCGACGAGGTCGAGATTGTGGGTATTCGCGAGACGCAGAAGACCACGGTGACCGGCGTGGAGATGTTCCGCAAGCTGCTGGACGAAGGTGTGGCGGGCGACAACGTGGGTGTGCTGCTGCGCGGCACCAAGCGTGACGAGGTGGAGCGTGGTCAGGTGCTGTGCGTGCCGGGCTCGATCACCCCGCATACCAAGTTCGAGGCCGAGGTATACGTGCTGTCGAAGGAAGAGGGTGGTCGTCACACGCCTTTCTTCAACGGTTATCGTCCGCAGTTTTATTTCCGTACCACGGACGTCACGGGGGCCTGTGACCTGCCGGAGGGTGTGGAGATGGTGATGCCGGGAGACAACGTGAAGATGACGGTGTCGCTGATTGCGCCGATTGCCATGGAAGAGGGTCTGCGCTTCGCGATTCGCGAGGGTGGCCGCACCGTGGGCGCCGGCGTGGTGTCGAAGATCATCGAGTGATTGGATAGCTGCAAGAAGCAAGAGACAGGATGCAAGCATGGCGGCCCGGACTCCCGAGTGCATGGGCCAGGTGCCGATCCATTCGCTTGTAACTTGTATCTTGCAGCTTGCATATGAAAATTCAGGCCAGTAGCTCAATTGGCAGAGCGGCGGTCTCCAAAACCGCAGGTTGGGGGTTCGATTCCCTCCTGGCCTGCCATTACGCAAGGAGATGCAAGAGACAAGATGCAAGAGACAAGTAATCAGGGTGGCTGCCGCTTCCTTCTTGTATCTTGAATCTTGTATCTTGCAGCTTTCATTTGTATGAACACAAAGGTCGAGGTCGAGGGTAGTCGGGCGGATTCGTTCAAGCTGCTCGTGGCAATCGCGTTGCTGATTGGCGCGATTGGCGGCTTTTACTATTTTGCCGACCAGTCCCTGTTGTTCCGCGTGCTCGGTCTGTTGGCCGTGGTCGGGGTGGCCATCTTCGTGGCCTCGCGCACGGCGGTGGGCCAGCGCCTGCTTGGCTTCGTTGGCGAGACGCGGACCGAGGTGCGCAAGGTTGTCTGGCCGTCGCGCCAGGAGACCATCCAGACCGCGCTGATCGTGTTCGTGGTCGTGATCATCGTCGGCCTCATGCTCTGGCTTCTGGATATGTTCTTGCTCTGGGCGGTCAGACTGATTACCGGCCAGGGAGGCTAGCTCGATGGCAAAACGTTGGTACGTGGTCCATGCCTATTCCGGTTTCGAAAACCAGGTGAAGCGTTCCCTGGAGGAGCGCATCCGGCGCGCAGGCATGGAGGACAAGTTCGGAGAGATCCTGGTTCCCACCGAGGAAGTGGTGGAGATGCGCGAGGGTCAGAAGCGAAAGAGCGAGCGCAAGTTCTTTCCCGGCTACGTGCTGGTCCAGATGGAAATGGACGACGATACCTGGCATCTGGTCAAGGATGTGCCCAAGGTCATGGGTTTTATCGGCGGTTCCAGCGACAAGCCGGCGCCGATCAGCGACAAGGAGGCCGAAGCCATTCTCAACCGCATTCAGGAAGGTGTGGAGAAGCCGCGCCCCAAGGTGCTGTTCGAGGTGGGCGAAGTGGTACGGGTGACCGATGGGCCGTTCAACGATTTCAACGGTGTGGTGGAAGAGGTCAACTACGACAAGAGCAAGCTGCGGGTGGCGGTGCTGATCTTCGGCCGCTCGACCCCCGTGGAACTCGATTTCAGTCAGGTCGAAAAGGCGTAGCTGAACAGAAAGAGGCAAGTCCAAAGATACAAGTCGGGAGTGCGTCGTCGAAGTCCCGGACGTCCGCGTGGCGCGGGGGTTCCTGCCGGAGTTGCTTGTATCTTGCAACTTGTATCTGTTTTTAACCCGGGGAGCCGAAAGGCGTTTGTACCCGACAGGAGCAAAGAGTCATGGCCAAGAAAGTAGAGGCTTACATCAAGCTGCAGGTGCCGGCGCAGGAAGCCAATCCCAGTCCGCCGGTTGGCCCCGCCCTGGGTCAGCACGGCGTGAATATCATGGAGTTCTGCAAGGCGTTCAATGCCCAGACCCAGAGCATCGAAAAGGGCCTGCCGATTCCCGTGGTGATCACGGTCTACAACGATCGCAGTTTCACCTTCATCATGAAGACCCCTCCGGCGTCGATCTTGCTCAAGAAGGCAGCCGGCATCCAGAAGGGCAGTGGCGAACCCAACACCAAGAAGGTGGGCAAGGTCACCCGTGAGCAGCTCGAGGAGATCGCCAAGACCAAGGAGCCCGATCTGACGGCGGCCGATCTGGATGCGGCGGTGCGCACCATTGCCGGCAGCGCCCGCAGCATGGGTCTCGAAGTGGAGGGGGTTTGAGTCATGGCCAAGCTTTCCAAGCGCATGCGCGCAATCCGGGAGAAGGTCGAACCCGGCAAGCTCTACAGTGCCGATGAGGCCTTCAATCTGCTCAAGGAACTGAGTGGCGTGAAATTCAAGGAATCGGTCGACGTGGCGGTGAATCTGGGCGTCGATCCGCGCAAGTCCGATCAGGTCGTGCGCGGCTCCACCGTGCTGCCCAACGGCACCGGCAAGGAAGTGCGCGTGGCGGTGTTCGCTCAGGGCGCCAACGCGGATGCCGCCCGCGAGGCAGGTGCCGACATCGTTGGCTTCGAGGATCTCGCCGAAAGCATCAAGGCCGGCAACATGGATTTCGACGTGGTCATCGCCACGCCGGACGCCATGCGTGTCGTCGGCCAGCTGGGCCAGATCCTTGGCCCGCGTGGCCTGATGCCCAACCCCAAGGTGGGTACCGTGACGCCTGACGTTGCGACTGCCGTGCGCAATGCCAAGGCCGGTCAGGTGCGCTACCGGACAGACAAGGCGGGCATCATCCATGCCACCATTGGCAAGGCGGATTTTGATGCCGACAAGCTGAAGGAAAACCTGGCGGCCCTGCTGGCGGACCTGAACAAGGCCAAGCCGGCGGCGGCCAAGGGCGTGTACATGAAGAAGGTCACGGTCTCCACCACCATGGGGCCGGGGCTGCAGATCGATCAGGCGAGCGTGGGCTGATCGAATCGGACTTTGTGGCACCGGCCTGCCGGCCGGGGCCGTCAAAGACCGCAGGCGCCCCTCCGCGAGGCGGGGCTTAATCGGCTTCCGGCCGGCCTGCGCAGACGGTGATGCCAATGCGGACTTTCCTGTCCGCGGCCACCGTAACGCGGGGTGAAACAGTCTTTCGCCCCATGTTGATGGAAGGGAGGTGCCGGTTGTTGTCGGATCGGCCCGACCTGAACTGGAGGTAAACGATGGCGTTGACGCTTGAACAGAAGAAGTCCGTCGTTGCCGAGGTGGCGGAGGTCGCATCCAGTGCGTTTTCCGCTGTGGCCGCGGAATACCGCGGACTGACCGTGGACGAGATGACCGAACTGCGCAAGAAGGCGCGCGAGGGCGGCGTCTATCTGCGGGTCATCAAAAACACTTTGGCACGGCGCGCCGTGCAGGGTACCGAGTTCGAGTGCATTTCCGAGAGCCTGGTGGGGCCACTGGTGCTGGCCTTTTCCCAGGAAGATCCCGGAGCTGCCGCTCGGGTCATCAAGGACTTTGCCAAGGAGCACGAGCTGCTCCAGGTCAGGTTCGTGTCAGTAGGCGGCGAGCTGTTGCCCGCCAATGACATCGAGCGACTGGCAAGCCTGCCGACCCGCGACCAGGCCCTGGCGATGCTGATGGGCGTGATGAAGGCCCCGATCGAGAAGCTGGCCCGGACCCTCAACGAGGTTCCTGGCAAGCTGGTTCGCACGGTGGCTGCAATCCGCGACCAGAAGCAGCAGGCGGCTTAAGCGCGTTTCACAACTTGTACTGCCCGTGTCGAGTCCGCGGGTACGGAAACTCAGGAGTAATGCATCATGGCTGTTAGCAAAGAAGATATCCTCGAAACCATCGCCAACATGAGCGTGATGGAAGTCGTCGAGCTGATCGAGGCGATGGAAGAGAAGTTCGGCGTGAGCGCCGCAGCTGCCGTCGCCGCTGTCCCGATGGCGGGTGCCGGTGGTGACGCCGGTGGTGCTGCCGAGGAAAAGACCGAGTTCGACGTCGTGCTGACCGGTTTCGGCTCCAACAAGGTTGCTGTCATCAAGGTCGTCCGCGGCATCACCGGTCTGGGCCTGAAGGAGGCCAAGGACTTGGTCGAAGGTGCACCTTCTCCCGTCAAGGAGGGTGTGTCCAAGGAAGAGGCCGAGGACATCAAGAAGCAGCTCGAAGAGGCAGGTGCCACTGTCGAGGTCAAGTAAGATACTGGCAAAGCCAGCGAAATCGGGTCGGGCGCCGGGCGCCCGGCCCTGTTCGATTTTCCGGCTGGCGGCAGTGAAATGCCGCCGGCCTGTTGCCGTTTCTGGAAACGGTAGTTTTCCGGGGCTTACCCGCCCGGATACTCCCGCCTCCTGGCCACTGTATTGAGAGGAACACCGATGGGCTACAGCTTCACCGAGAAGAAACGCATTCGCAAGGATTTCGGCAAGCGCCCCAGCATTCTCGAGGTCCCCTTCCTGCTGGAGACCCAGATCGAGTCCTACCGCAACTTCCTGCAGACAGATCGCAAGCCGGAAGATCGCGAGGACAAGGGGCTGCATGCCGCCTTTTCGTCGGTGTTCCCGATCGAGTCCTACTCGGGGACTGCGGCCCTGGAGTATGTCAGCTATCGTCTGGGCGAGCCGACCTTCGATGTGAAGGAGTGCCAGATGCGCGGGCTGACCTATGCCGCGCCGCTGCGTGCCCTGGTGCGTCTGGTTATCTACGACAAGGACAGCGGGGATGCCCGCGCCATCAAGGACATCAAGGAGCAGGAAGTCTACATGGGCGAGCTGCCCCTGATGACGGATACCGGTACCTTCGTGGTCAACGGCACCGAACGCGTCATCGTCTCGCAGTTGCATCGGTCACCGGGCGTGTTCTTCGATCACGACCGCGGCAAGACTCATTCCTCCGGCAAGCTGCTCTATTCCGCCCGGGTGATTCCCTACCGTGGCTCCTGGCTGGACTTCGAGTTCGATCCCAAGGACTGTGTGTTTGTGCGCATCGATCGACGTCGCAAGCTGCCGGCGACCATCCTGCTGCGCGCGCTCGGTTACGACAACGAGCAGATCCTCGATCTCTTCTTCGACACCAATACCTTCCATTTCGAGAAGGACATGATCAAGCTCGATCTGGTGCCGGAGCGCCTGCGTGGCGAAACCGCGATCTTCCCCATCAAGATCAAGGACAAGGTCATCGTGGAGGAAGGTCGCCGCATCACTGCGCGCCACATCCGCCAGCTCGAGGAGGCCGGGGTCAAGTCGCTGGAAGTGCCCGACGACTACCTGGTTGGCAAGGTGCTGGCCCGCAACGTGATCGACACCGGGACCGGCGAGATCATCGCCAACGCCAACGATGAGCTGACCGAGGAGTTGATCGCGAAGCTGCGCGAGGCGGGTATCAAGACGATCGACACCCTGTATACCAACGATCTCGATCGGGGACCCTTCATCTCCGATACCCTGCGGATCGATCCGACCCAGACCGCTCTGGAAGCGCAGGTCGAGATCTACCGGATGATGCGTCCGGGCGAGCCGCCGACCAAGGAGGCCGCGCAGAACCTGTTTCACAACCTGTTTTTCACCGAAGATCGTTACGACCTGTCGGCGGTCGGTCGCATGAAGTTCAACCGCCGCGTCGGTCGCGACCAGGTCGAGGGTCCCGGTATTCTGTATGACAGTGTCTACTTCAAGTCCCGTGCCGAACAGGGCGACGAGGATGCGCGCAAGCGTTACGAGGCGCTGGGCGACTGGTCGGACATTCTCGATGTCCTGAAGACGCTGGTCGAGATCCGCAACGGCAACGGTTTCGTGGACGACATCGACCATCTCGGCAACCGCCGTATCCGCTGCGTGGGGGAGATGGCCGAGAACGTGTTCCGGATCGGTCTGGTGCGGGTCGAGCGCGCTGTCAAGGAGCGTCTGAGTCTGGCGGAGAGCGAAGGGCTGATGCCCCAGGAACTGATCAACGCCAAGCCGGTGGCTGCTGCGATCAAGGAATTTTTCGGGTCCTCTCAGCTTTCCCAGTTCATGGACCAGAACAATCCGCTGTCCGAAGTCACTCACAAGCGCCGTGTCTCCGCCCTGGGTCCGGGCGGCCTGACGCGCGAGCGTGCCGGATTCGAGGTCCGTGACGTGCATCCCACCCACTACGGGCGCGTGTGTCCTATCGAGACACCGGAAGGCCCGAACATCGGCCTGATCAACTCGCTGGCCGTGTATGCGCGAACCAACCGTTACGGTTTCCTCGAAACGCCCTACCGCAAGGTTGTCGATGGCCGGGTCACCGATGAGGTCGAGTACCTGTCGGCCATCGAGGAGGGGCAGTACGTCATCGCCCAGGCCAACGCGGCGGTAGACGGCAAGGGCAGGCTGACCGACGACCTGGTGTCCTGCCGTCACCAGAACGAGTTCACCATGGCGACACCGGATCGTGTCGATTACATCGACGTCTCCCCGCGCCAGATCGTGTCGGTGGCGGCCTCGCTGATTCCGTTCCTGGAGCACGACGACGCCAACCGCGCGCTCATGGGCTCGAACATGCAGCGCCAGGCCGTGCCCACCCTGCGTTCCGAAAAGCCGCTGGTGGGTACCGGCATGGAGCGAGCCGTGGCCGTGGATTCCGGTGTGACCGTGGTTGCCCGCCGTGGCGGAATCGTCGACTCCGTGGATGCCAGCCGTATCGTGGTCCGTGTCAACGACGACGAGACTGTGGCCGGCGAACCGGGCGTGGACATCTACAACCTGACCAAGTACACGCGGTCCAACCAGAACACCTGCATCAACCAGCGTCCGCTGGTGAATGTCGGTGACGTGATCGCCAGCGGTGACGTACTGGCCGACGGTCCGAGCACGGACATGGGCGAACTGGCCCTCGGGCAGAATCTGCTGGTCGCCTTCATGCCCTGGAACGGCTACAACTTCGAGGACTCGATCCTGATCTCCGAGCGCGTGGTCGAAGAGGACCGCTTTACGACCATCCACATCGAGGAGCTGACCTGCGTGGCCCGCGACACCAAGCTGGGTGCCGAGGAGATCACAGGGGACATCCCCAACGTGGGCGAAGGTGCGCTGGCGAAGCTGGATGAGTCCGGCATCGTCTACATCGGTGCGGAGGTCAAGCCGGGGGATATACTTGTGGGCAAGGTCACGCCCAAGGGCGAGACCCAGCTCACGCCGGAAGAAAAGCTGCTGCGAGCCATCTTCGGCGAGAAGGCCTCCGATGTTAAGGATACCTCGCTGCGGGTGCCCTCGGGCATGGACGGCACAGTGATCGACGTGCAGGTGTTCACCCGCGACGGTGTCGAGAAGGACAAGCGTGCGCTGCAGATCGAGGAAGAGCAGCTGGCCAGCATCAAGAAGGACCTGGCCGACCAGATGCGCATCATGGAAGGCGACCTGTTCCGCCGTGTCGAGCAGTTGTTGGTGGGCAAGCAGGCCGAGGGCGGTCCCAACAAGCTCAAGCCTGGCAGCAAGATCACCAAGTCCTATCTGGAAGAGCTGCCTACCGACAAGTGGTTCGAGATTCGGCTCAAGAACGAGGGCGCCAACGAGCAGTTGGAAAAGGCGGCCGAGCAGTTGCGCCAGATCCGTGCCGACTTCGATCGGAAGCTGGAAGAGAAACGCAACAAGATCACTGCCGGAGACGATCTAGCGCCTGGCGTGCTGAAGATGGTGAAGGTCTATCTGGCCGTCAAACGCCGCATCCAGCCTGGCGACAAGATGGCCGGTCGTCACGGCAACAAGGGTGTCATTTCCACCATCGTTCCGGTGGAAGACATGCCCTTCTCCGCCGACGGGACACCGGTTGACGTGGTGCTGAATCCGCTGGGTGTGCCCTCGCGCATGAACGTCGGACAGGTGCTGGAGACCCACCTCGGCTGGGCGGCCAAGGGTCTGGGTATCAAGATCGGCAAGATGCTCGATGCCCACGCCAAGGTGGCCGAGATCCGCAACTTCCTGGATCAGGTCTACAACAGCAGTGGCAAGCAGGAGGACCTCGACTCGCTGAGCGACGAGGAGATCATCGAGCTTGCCTCCAATCTGCGCTCGGGCGTGCCCATGGCGACGCCGGTGTTCGACGGTGCCCATGAGGAGGAGATCAAGGCGATGCTGAGGCTGGCGGATCTGCCTGAAAGCGGTCAGACCACGCTTTATGACGGCCGCACCGGGGACGCCTTCGATCGGCCGGTCACGGTGGGTTACATGCACATGCTCAAGCTCAACCACCTGGTGGATGACAAGATGCACGCGCGTTCCACGGGACCGTACAGCCTCGTGACCCAGCAGCCCCTGGGCGGCAAGGCCCAGTTCGGCGGCCAGCGCTTCGGCGAAATGGAGGTCTGGGCGCTGGAGGCCTATGGCGCCGCCTACACGCTGCAGGAAATGCTGACCGTGAAGTCGGACGACGTGAATGGCCGCACCAAGATGTACAAGAACATCGTGGACGGGGACCATCACATGGAGGCCGGCATGCCCGAATCGTTCAACGTGCTGGTCAAGGAAATCCGCTCTCTGGCCATCAATCTGGAACTGGAGCAGGACCGCAACTGAGCGGCTTCGAGAACGAAGCATCTCGGTCACGGTCAATCGATACAACGGGAGTCACGATGAAAGACCTACTCAATCTCGTTAAGCCGCAGGGTCAGACGGATGATTTTGACGCCATCCGCATCGGCCTTGCGTCGCCCGACATGATCCGCTCCTGGTCCTATGGCGAGGTCAAGAAGCCGGAAACCATCAACTACCGGACCTTCAAGCCGGAACGCGATGGCCTGTTCTGTGCGAAGATCTTCGGCCCGGTGAAGGATTACGAGTGCCTTTGCGGCAAGTACAAGCGCCTCAAGCACCGCGGCGTGGTGTGCGAGAAGTGTGGTGTGGAGGTCACCCTGGCCAAGGTGCGTCGCGAGCGCATGGGGCATATCGAGCTGGCCAGCCCGGTCGCCCACATCTGGTTCCTGAAGTCATTGCCCTCGCGTATCGGCCTGCTGCTGGACATGACCCTGCGGGACATCGAGCGTGTGCTCTATTTCGAGGCCTTCGTGGTCATCGACCCGGGCATGACCACCCTGGAGCGTGGGCAGCTGCTTTCGGACGAAGCCTATCTCGACGCCATCGAGGAGAACGGTGACGAGTTCGATGCCCGCATGGGTGCGGAGGCCATCTTCGAGCTGCTCAAGAGCATCGACCTGCAGGCGGAGGCGCTGCGCCTGCGCGAGGAAATCGCCGGTACCAATTCCGAGTCCAAGCTCAAGCGCCTGGGCAAGCGCCTCAAGCTGATCGAGTCCTTCATCGAGTCCGGCAACAAGCCGGAATGGATGGTGATGACCGTGCTGCCGGTGCTGCCGCCGGAGCTGCGCCCGCTGGTGCCCCTGGATGGCGGCCGCTTTGCCACTTCCGACCTGAACGATCTCTACCGTCGCGTCATCAACCGCAACAATCGTCTCAAGCGGCTGCTGGAGCTGAACGCGCCCGACATCATCGTGCGCAACGAGAAACGCATGCTACAGGAGTCGGTCGACGCCCTGCTGGACAACGGTCGCCGAGGCCGCGCCATCACCGGCACCAACAAGCGGCCGCTCAAGTCCCTGGCCGACATGATCAAGGGCAAGCAGGGCCGTTTCCGTCAGAACCTGCTGGGCAAGCGTGTCGACTACTCGGGGCGTTCGGTCATCGTGGTCGGCCCGACCCTGAAGCTGCACCAGTGTGGCCTGCCCAAGCGCATGGCGCTGGAGCTGTTCAAGCCCTTCATCTTTTCCAAGCTGCAGTTGCGCGGCCTGGCCACCACCATCAAGGCGGCCAAGAAGATGGTCGAGCGCGAGGGCGCCGAGGTCTGGGATATCCTGGAAGAAGTCATTCGCGAGCATCCGGTGATGCTCAACCGGGCGCCGACCCTGCACAGGCTCGGCATCCAGGCCTTCGAGCCGGTGCTGATCGAGGGCAAGGCCATCCAGCTTCACCCGCTGGTCTGCGCCGCCTTCAACGCCGACTTCGACGGCGACCAGATGGCGGTGCATGTGCCGTTGTCGCTGGAGGCGCAGCTCGAGGCTCGCGCCTTGATGATGTCTACCAACAACATCCTGTCGCCGGCCAACGGCGAGCCCATCATCGTGCCTTCTCAGGACGTGGTGCTGGGTCTCTACTACATGACCCGTGAGCGGGTAAACGCCCGGGGCGAGGGCATGGCCTTCGAGAACGTCGCCGAGCTGCATCGCGCCTATGACACCGGTGCGGTCGATCTGCATGCGCGCATCAAGGTGCGTCTGACTGACACCACGCTGGATGAAAACGGCGAGATCGTCCGCAATCCGCGTCGAGTCGAGACTGTCGCCGGCCGTGCGTTGTTGTACGAGATCGTTCCCGAGGGGCTGCCCTTCGAACTGGTCGATCAGGACATGACCAAGAAGGCTATCTCGCGACTGATCAACGCCTGCTATCGTCGTGTTGGGCTCAAGGCCACGGTCATCTTCGCGGACCAGCTCATGTATACCGGCTTTGCCTATGCGGCCCGCGCAGGTGTGTCCTTCTGTGCCGACGACATGGTCATCCCGGAGGAGAAGGCCGAAATACTGGCCAAGGCCGAGGAAGAGGTGAAGGAGATCGAATACCAGTACACCTCCGGCCTGGTGACCAACGGCGAGCGTTACAACAAGGTGGTGGACATCTGGTCGCGTACCAACGACCAGGTTGCCAAGGCCATGATGGAGAAGCTCGGCAAGGAAGTGGTGGTCGATCGTGAAGGCAAGGAGGTCGTGCAGAAGTCCTTCAACTCCATTTTCATGATGGCCGATTCGGGAGCCCGAGGCAGCGCCGCCCAGATTCGTCAGCTCGCGGGCATGCGCGGACTGATGGCCAAGCCGGACGGCTCCATCATCGAGACACCGATCACGGCGAATTTCCGCGAGGGTCTGAACGTTATTCAGTACTTCATCTCCACCCACGGTGCACGCAAGGGTCTGGCCGATACCGCGCTCAAGACCGCGAACTCCGGTTACCTGACCCGTCGCCTGGTCGATGTGGCCCAGGACCTGGTGGTGACCGAGGAGGATTGCGGTACCAGCAACGGAATCCTGATGACGCCGATCGTCGAGGGCGGTGATGTCGTCGAATCGCTGGCCGAGCGGGTGCTGGGCCGCGTCGTGGCCGAGGATACCTATGTGCCCGGCACCGACGAGATTGCGGTCGAGGCCGGCACGCTGCTCGACGAGAAGTGGGTCGAGAAGCTGGAGTCGCTGGGTGTGGACGAGATCAAGGTCCGCTCCGCCATTTCCTGCGAAACCCGCTACGGCGTCTGCGCCCAGTGCTACGGCCGCGACCTGGCCCGTGGTCACCGCGTGAACGTCGGCGAATCGGTGGGCGTGATCGCGGCGCAGTCCATCGGCGAGCCCGGCACCCAGTTGACCATGCGTACCTTCCACATCGGTGGTGCCGCCAGCCGCGCCGCCACCGTGAACAGCGTCCAGGTGAAGAGTGCTGGCATCATTCGACTGCACAACATCAAGACGGTGCAGAACAAGGAAGGCAACCTGGTGGCCGTGTCGCGTTCGGGCGAGATCGGCGTTATCGATGCCAACGGCCGAGAGCGTGAGCGCTACAAGGTGCCCTATGGTGCCGTGTTGTCAGTGGCTGATGGCGATGCCGTCGAGGCAGGTCAGGTAGTGGCCAACTGGGATCCGCACACCCATCCGATCGTTACCGAGGTGGCCGGTACCATCAAGTTCGTGGACTTCGTCGAGGGCGTGACTGTGCAGCGCAAGACCGACGAGATCACCGGACTTTCCAGTCTGGAGGTCACCGATCCCAAGCAGCGTGGTTCGGCCGGCAAGGATCTGCGGCCGATGGTCAAGCTCGTCGACGAGAACGGCGACGAACTCAAGATCGCCGGTACCGAGATGGCGGCCCACTACTTCCTGCCTCATGGTGCGATCGTGGCCCTGGAGGACGGTGCCCGGGTGGAGGTCGGCGACGTGGTGGCCCGCATTCCGCAGGAGTCTTCCAAGACCCGCGACATTACCGGCGGTCTGCCGCGCGTGGCCGATCTGTTCGAGGCCCGCAAGCCCAAGGAACCTGCGGTGCTGGCGGAGCGTACCGGTACCGTGACCTTCGGCAAGGAAACCAAGGGCAAGCAGCGCCTGGTGATCACCGATGCCAATGGTGACCAGTACGAGGAGTTGATTCCGAAGTGGCGCCATGTGAACGTGTTCGAAGGCGAGCATGTCGAGAAGGGTGAAACCGTCGTCGATGGCGAACCGAACCCGCACGACATCCTGCGCCTGCTCGGCGTCACCGTCATGGCCGATTACCTGGTCAAGGAAATTCAGGATGTCTACCGCCTGCAGGGCGTGAAGATCAACGACAAGCACATCGAGGTGATCATTCGCCAGATGTTGCGCAAGGTCGAGATCGTCGGTCCCGGGGATACCCGCTTCCTCAAGGGCGAGCAGGTCGAGAAGGCCCGTGTCCTCGAGGAAAACGAGCGGGTGGAGAAGGAGGGCGGGGTACCGGCCACCTGGGAGCCCCTGCTGCTGGGCATCACCAAGGCCTCGCTGGCCACCGAGTCCTTCATTTCGGCCGCCTCCTTCCAGGAGACCACCCGCGTGCTCACCGAGGCTGCCGTCCGCGGTGCCCGGGACGATCTGCGTGGCCTCAAGGAGAACGTCATCGTGGGTCGCCTGATCCCGGCCGGGACCGGCCTGGCCTATCACGAGGAGCGGCGGCGCCAGCGCCGGCGCGCGTTGGATCCCAGCCTGGCCCTGGACGAGATGGTCAATGCCGAGGTCCAGGCGGAGGCTGGAGAAGCGCCGGGCGAGGCGGGTGAAGTGACGGAATCCTGACCCCACGGGGGCAGGGCCAGGCATCCGAAACCGGATGCTTGACAGGGAGTTGGTGCCTCTCTACAATTGCGCACCTTTCCGACAGGCCGGACCGATCTCCGGCCTGTCGTTTGTTTTCGGGTCGCCGTAATCAACCCAGGAATTCTGCAGAGAGCGATTTTTTCATGGCTACAATCAATCAGTTAGTGCGCAAACCCAGAAAGCGCAAGCCGGCCAAGAGCACGGTGCCTGCGCTGGAAGCCTGCCCGCAGAAGCGTGGCGTGTGCACCCGCGTGTACACCACCACGCCCAAGAAGCCGAACTCGGCGCTGCGCAAGGTGGCCCGCGTGCGTCTGACCAACGGCTATGAAGTCACCACCTATATCGGTGGCGAGGGACACAACCTGCAGGAGCACTCGGTGGTGCTGATTCGCGGCGGCCGTGTGAAGGATCTGCCGGGCGTGCGCTACCACACGGTGCGTGGCAGCCTGGATGCCTCGGGTGTCGAGGCGCGCCGGCAGGGCCGTTCCAAGTATGGTGCCAAGCGGCCCAAGTCCTGATCAGGGTATCAACCGTTCCAACGGCTACAGGTTTGAAGCATGTCTAGAAGAAAAGCAGCAGAGCGTCGCGAGATTCTCCCGGATCCCAAGTTCGGCAGCGAGCGGCTGGCCAAGTTCGTCAACATGGTGATGTCCAGCGGCAAGAAGTCGGTGGCCGAGAAGATCGTCTATGGTGCGCTGGACCAGATCGGCAGCAAGGCCGGTGGCGACGCGATGGACGTGCTGGAGCGCGCCCTGGAGAACGTCAGCCCGGTGGTCGAGGTCAAGTCCCGGCGTGTGGGTGGTGCCACCTACCAGGTGCCGGTCGAGGTGCGCCCGACCCGCCGTCAGACACTGGCGATGCGCTGGATGATCGAGGCCGCGCGCGCCCGCTCCGAGAAGTCCATGGCCCAGCGTCTGGCGGGCGAGATCATGGATGCCGCCGAGAACCGGGGTACCGCGGTGAAGAAACGCGAGGATACGCACCGCATGGCCGAGGCCAACAAGGCCTTCGCGCATTATCGCTGGTAAGTCAGAAGCTTATTGAAGAAGGATTCAGTCCGTGGCACGCAAAACTCCCATCGAGCGCTATCGCAACGTCGGTATCATGGCGCACATCGACGCCGGCAAGACGACGACGACCGAGCGCGTTCTCTTTTATACCGGTGTGTCTCACAAGATCGGTGAGGTGCATGACGGCGCTGCGACCATGGACTGGATGGAGCAGGAACAGGAGCGCGGTATCACCATTACCTCGGCGGCGACCACCTGCTTCTGGAAGGGCATGGATCAGCAGTTCCCCGAGCACCGGATCAACATCATCGACACGCCCGGACACGTCGACTTCACCATTGAGGTGGAGCGTTCCCTGCGTGTGCTCGACGGCGCCTGCGCCGTGTTCTGCGCCGTGGGCGGCGTGGAGCCCCAGTCCGAGACGGTATGGCGCCAGGCCAACAAGTACAACGTGCCGCGCATGGGCTTCGTCAACAAGATGGACCGGGCCGGCGCCAACTTCCTGCGCGTGGTCGAGCAGGTGAAGACCCGCCTGGGTGCCAACCCGGTACCCATCCAGCTGCCGATCGGTGCCGAGGACAACTTCAAGGGCGTGGTCGACCTCATTCGCATGAAGGCCATCTACTGGAACGAGGCCGACATGGGCACCACCTATGAGGCCAAGGATATTCCCGAGGACATGGTCGACGCCTGCAACGAGTGGCGGGAGAAGATGATCGAGGCGGCCGCCGAGGCATCCGAGGAACTGATGGAGAAGTACCTCGAGGGCGGTGAGCTGAGCGAGGATGAGATTCGCGAAGGCCTGCGCCGCCGCACCCTGGACGTCGAGATCATCCCCATGCTGTGCGGTTCGGCGTTCAAGAACAAGGGCGTGCAGGCCATGCTCGACGCCATCATCTATTACATGCCTTCGCCGGTCGACGTGCCTTCCATCAAGGGCCACCTGGACGACGCCGAGGGTACCGAGGCCGAGCGTCATTCCTCCGACGACGAACCCTTCGCCGCGCTGGCGTTCAAGATCGCCACCGACCCGTTCGTCGGTACCCTGACCTTCTTCCGCGTCTATTCGGGCGTGCTGAGTTCGGGCGACACCGTGCTCAATTCGGTCAAGGGCAAGAAGGAGCGCATCGGTCGTATTCTGCAGATGCACGCCAACTCCCGCGAGGAGATCAAGGAAGTGCGCGCCGGCGACATCGCTGCGGCGGTTGGCCTGAAGGACGTCACCACCGGTGACACCCTGTGCGATGTCAACAACCCCATCATCCTCGAGCGCATGGAGTTCCCCGAGCCGGTGATCTCCGTTGCCGTCGAGCCCAAGACCAAGGCCGATCAGGAGAAGATGGGCATTGCCCTGCAGAAGCTGGCCCAGGAGGATCCCTCCTTCCGCGTGCATACCGACGAGGAATCCGGGCAGACCATTATCTCCGGCATGGGCGAGCTGCACCTGGACATCATCGTCGACCGCATGAAGCGCGAGTTCAAGGTCGAGGCCAACGTGGGCGCGCCGCAGGTGGCCTATCGCGAAACCATCCGCAAGCCGGTGGAAAAGGCCGAGGGCAAGTTCGTGCGCCAGTCCGGTGGCCGCGGTCAGTATGGTCACGTGGTGCTCAAGCTGGAGCCGCTGGAGCCCGGTTCCGGTTACGAATTCGAGAATGCCATTGTCGGCGGCGTGGTGCCTCGCGAGTACATTCCTGCGGTGGACAAGGGTATCCAGGAGCAGCTGGAAAACGGCGTGCTGGCCGGCTATCCCATGGTCGACATCAAGGCGACCCTCTACGACGGCTCGTATCACGATGTCGACTCCTCGGAAATGGCCTTCAAGATCGCCGGTTCCATGGCCATCAAGGAAGGCGTGCCCCAGGGTTCTCCGGTGCTGCTGGAGCCCATCATGAAGGTCGAGGTCAGCACGCCCGAGGAGTACATGGGCGATGTGGTCGGCGACCTGAACCGCCGTCGCGGCATGATCAAGGAAATGGAAGACGGTCCCGCCGGCAAGATCATTCGCGCCGAGGTGCCGCTGGCCGAGATGTTCGGTTATGCCACCGACCTGCGCAGCGCCACCCAGGGCCGCGCCAGCTACAGCATGGAATTCGAGAAGTACGCCGAAGCGCCCTCGAATGTCGCCGAGGCAGTGATCAAGAAGGCATCCTGATCGTTTGGCACCCAACAGAACTGTAACGAGGTAACAGTCGTGTCCAAGGAAAAATTTGAACGTACGAAGCCGCATGTAAACGTGGGTACGATTGGTCATGTTGACCATGGCAAGACGACGCTGACGGCGGCGCTGACGAAGGTATCTGCGGAGAAGATGGGCGGAGGCGAGTTCAAGGCGTACGATCAGATTGACAATGCGCCGGAAGAGCGTGCGCGAGGTATCACGATTGCGACGGCGCACGTGGAGTACGAGACGGAGAATCGTCACTACGCGCACGTGGACTGTCCTGGTCACGCCGACTACGTGAAGAACATGATCACGGGTGCGGCGCAGATGGATGGTGCCATTCTGGTGGTGAGTGCGGCGGACGGTCCGATGCCGCAGACCCGCGAGCACATTCTGCTGGCGCGCCAGGTGGGTGTGCCCTACATCGTGGTGTACATGAACAAGGCCGACCAGGTGGACGATCCGGAGCTGCTGGAGCTGGTGGAGATGGAGGTTCGCGACCTGCTGAGTTCCTACGAGTTTCCGGGCGACGACACCCCGATTGTGATTGGATCGGCGCTGAAGGCGCTGGAAGGCGACACCTCGGATATTGGTGTGCCCTCGATCGAGAAGCTGCTGGCGGCGATGGACGAGTACATTCCGGTGCCGGAGCGTCCGATCGACCAGCCGTTCCTGATGCCGATCGAGGACGTGTTCTCGATTTCGGGTCGTGGCACGGTGGTGACGGGCCGTATCGAGCGCGGCAAGGTTCACGTGGGCGACGAGGTCGAGATTGTGGGTATTCGCGAGACGCAGAAGACCACGGTGACCGGCGTGGAGATGTTCCGCAAGCTGCTGGACGAAGGTGTGGCGGGCGACAACGTGGGTGTGCTGCTGCGCGGCACCAAGCGTGACGAGGTGGAGCGTGGTCAGGTGCTGTGCGTGCCGGGCTCGATCACCCCGCATACCAAGTTCGAGGCCGAGGTATACGTGCTGTCGAAGGAAGAGGGTGGTCGTCACACGCCTTTCTTCAACGGTTATCGTCCGCAGTTTTATTTCCGTACCACGGACGTCACGGGGGCCTGTGACCTGCCGGAGGGTGTGGAGATGGTGATGCCGGGAGACAACGTGAAGATGACGGTGTCGCTGATTGCGCCGATTGCCATGGAAGAGGGTCTGCGCTTCGCGATTCGCGAGGGTGGCCGCACCGTGGGCGCCGGCGTGGTGTCGAAGATCATCGAGTGATTGGATAGCTGCAAGAAGCAAGAGACAGGATGCAAGCATGGCGGCCCGGACTCCCGAGTGCATGGGCCAGGTGCCGATCCATTCGCTTGTAACTTGTATCTTGCAGCTTGTATCTGACTTCTGACGGGACGGATCGCACGCCGTCCCTGTTCTTTAGAGGTTGACATGACAAACCAGAGAATTCGCATTCGGCTGAAGGCTTTCGATCATCGCCTGATCGACCAGTCTGCCCGCGAGATCGTCGAGACCGCCCGGCGCACGGGCGCGCAGGTCCGGGGTCCCATCCCGCTGCCGACCAAGAAGGAACGTTACACCGTTCTGATCTCGCCGCACGTCAACAAGGATGCTCGCGACCAGTACGAGATCCGCACCCACAAGCGCCTGATGGATATCGTCGACCCTACCGACAAGACGGTGGACGCGTTGATGAAGCTCGATCTGGCTGCCGGCGTGGACGTGCAGATCAAGCTGAACTGAAGCAGTAAAACCCAGGGCTCTGCTGTCGCTTCCCCAGCGTCGGGGCAACCCTGAAGAGGAAACAAACCATGGCAATCGGGTTAGTGGGTCGAAAGGTCGGGATGACGCGCATCTTCACCGATGAGGGTGCTTCCATCCCCGTGACCGTCATCGAAGTGGAACCGAATCGGGTGACGCAGCTGCGCACCGAGGAGACCGACGGCTACCGGGCACTGCAGGTGACCACCGGTACCCGGCGTGCCTCGCGCGTGAGCAAGCCCATGGCGGGTCATTTTGCCAAGGCCGGCGTCGAGCCGGGTCGGGGCGTCTGGGAGTTCCGTCTCGGAGAGGGTGAAGGCGAGGGCATCGAGGTTGGCAGCGAGATCCGTGTCGACATCTTCGAGGCCGGCCAGATGGTCGACGTCGCCGGGACCACCATCGGCAAGGGCTTCCAGGGCGGTGTGAAGCGTCACAATTTCCGCACCCAGGACGCCACCCACGGCAACTCGCTGTCACATCGCGCACCGGGTTCCATCGGTCAGAACCAGACCCCGGGTCGCGTGTTCAAGGGCAAGAAGATGGCTGGTCACATGGGCAACGTGCGCCGCACCCAGCAGAATCTGCAGGTGGTCCGCGTCGACGCCGACCGCAATCTGATCTTCGTGAAGGGCTCGGTGCCGGGTGCCAAGGGCGGCGATGTCATCGTCAAGCCCGCGGTGAAGGCGTAAGGAGGCGATGATGGAAATTCAGGTCAAGGGTGGTACTTCCGTCGACGTCTCCGACAAGGCGTTCGGCCGTGAATTCAACGAGGCGCTGGTGCACCAGGTCGTGACCGCCGTGATGGCAGGCGCGCGCGCGGGGACCAAGGCCCAGAAGAACCGTTCCGCTGTTCGTGGCGGCGGCGCCAAGCCCTGGCGACAGAAGGGGACAGGGCGTGCGCGTTCTGGTACAATCCGCAGCCCCATCTGGCGTGGGGGCGGCAAGGTGTTCGCGGCCCGGCCTCGCGACTACTCCCAGAAGGTCAACAAGAAGATGTATCGCGGCGCGCTGGCCTCCATCCTGTCGGAACTGTTGCGCCAGGATCGCCTCGTTGTCGTCGACGACTTCAAGGTCGAGGCGCCAAAGACCCGGGAGCTGCTGGGCAAGTTGAAGGAGTTGGGTCTCGATGACGTGCTGATCGTCACCGACAGCGCGGACGAGAACCTGTACCTGGCTGCACGCAACCTCTATTCGGTGGGGGTGTGCGATTCGGAAACCGTCGATCCGGTGAGCCTGATCGGGTTCGGCAAGGTGTTGATGACGGTCGACACCCTGAAGAAGTTCGAGGAGAGACTGGCATGAACCAGGAGCGTCTGATGCAGGTCCTGCTTGCGCCGCTGGTTTCGGAAAAGAGCGCGCGGCTGGCCGACAGCAATCGGCAGTTTGCCTTCAAGGTGCTCCCGGACGCGACCAAGCCGGAAATCTCGCGTGCTGTCGAGATGCTGTTCGACGTCAAGGTGACCAATGTGCAGGTTGCCAACATGCGTGGCAAGGTGAAGCGTTTCGGTCAGTCTGTCGGCAAGCGCTCGAACTGGAAGAAGGCCTACGTGACGCTGGCCGAGGGTCAGGACATCGACTTCAGCGGCGCCGAGTAATCGGAGCTACACGGATTCATCTGAACAAGGTTTTTCAAGATGGCAATCGTCAAGACCAAGCCGACTTCTCCGGGGCGCCGTTTCGTCGTCCGGGTGCGCAACGAGGAGCTCCACAAGGGGGCGCCCTATGAGCCGCTGCTGGAGAAGAAGTCCAGGACCGGTGGTCGGAACAACAACGGCCGCATCACCACGCGTCATCGTGGCGGTGGTCACAAGCAGCGCTATCGCATCATCGACTTCAAGCGTAACAAGGACGGCATTCCGGCGCGTGTCGAGCGGATCGAGTATGACCCGAACCGGAGCGCAAACATTGCGCTGCTGCTGTACGCGGACGGCGAGCGCCGCTATATCCTGGCGCCGCGCGGACTGAGTACCGGCGATACGGTCGAGTCCGGGCTGGAGGCGCCCATCAAGCCGGGCTGCGCGCTGTCGCTGCGCAGCATCCCGGTGGGTACCACGGTGCACAACGTGGAACTGCGCCCCGGCAAGGGTGGGCAGATCGCGCGCAGTGCCGGTGCCGGCGTCCAGCTCGTGGCCCGTGAGGGCGATCATGCCACTCTGCGTCTGCGTTCCGGCGAAATGCGCAAGGTGCACGCCGACTGCCGGGCCACGGTGGGCGAGGTCGGAAATGCCGAACACAATCTGCGCAAGCTGGGCAAGGCCGGCGCCAAGCGCTGGCGCGGCGTGCGCCCGACCGTTCGTGGTGTCGCCATGAACCCGGTCGACCATCCGCACGGTGGTGGCGAGGGCCGTACCTCCGGTGGCCGTCATCCGGTATCGCCCTGGGGCATGCCGACCAAGGGTTACAAGACCCGCAAGAACAAGCGTACGGACAGCATGATTGTGCGGCGCCGTAACCGCAAGTAAGTGAGAGGACGATAACGTGCCACGTTCAGTTCGCAAGGGTCCGTTTGTCGACGACCATCTGATGAAGAAGGTCCGTGAGGCAGTCGAGACCAACAATCGTCGCCCGATCAAGACCTGGTCGCGCCGTTCCATGATTCTGCCCGAAATGGTTGGGCTCACCATTGCGGTGCACAACGGTCGCCAGCATGTTCCGGTGCTTATCAACGAGAACATGATCGGCCACAAGCTTGGCGAGTTCGCCGTGACCCGGACCTTCAAGGGGCACGCTGCGGACAAGAAATCCAGGTAAGGGAGTCCATCGAGATGCAGGTACAAGCCAAACTGCGTAACGCCCGGATCTCCGCCCAGAAGTGTCGGCTGGTGGCCGATCAGGTGCGCGGCATGCCGGTCGAACGCGCATTGCAGACGCTCATGTTCAGCCCCAAGAAGGGCGCCCATCTGGTGCGCAAGGTGCTGGAGTCGGCGATCGCCAACGCCGAGCACAACGAGGGTGCGGATATCGACGAGTTGAAGGTTGCTGCCATCTGCGTGGACGAGGGGCCGACCTACAAGCGCTGGCGTGCCCGGGCCAAGGGGCGTGCCAACCGCATCCTGAAGCGGACCAGCCACATTACGGTCACCGTGGGCGACTGAGGCAACAGAACGCTGCGAGACGCGAGAGACTTAACAGAGAGATCAATATGGGCCAGAAAGTACATCCAACAGGCATCCGCCTCGGTATCGTGAAGGACTGGACGTCCAAGTGGTACGCGGATTCCAGGAACTTCGCCGACTATCTGTACAACGATCTTCAGGTACGCGACTTCCTGAAGAAGCGCCTGGCCCACGCCTCGGTGAGCCGGATCCAGATCGAACGGCCGGCACGCAATGCGCTGATTACCATCCATACCGCGCGTCCCGGTATCGTGATCGGCAAGAAGGGTGAGGATATCGAAAAGTTGCGCAAGGAAGTCTCCCAGCTGATGGGTATCCCGGTGCACATCAATATCGAGGAGGTGCGCAAGCCGGAGCTGGATGCGCAGCTGGTCGCCGAGAGTGTGGCCCAGCAGCTGGAACGCCGCATCATGTTCCGCCGCGCGATGAAGCGCGCGGTGTCCAACACCATGCGGCTCGGTGCCCAGGGTGTGCGGATCAACGTGGCGGGGCGGTTGAACGGGGCCGAAATCGCCCGTACCGAATGGTATCGCGAGGGGCGTGTGCCGCTGCATACCCTGCGTGCCGACATCGATTACGGATTTGCCGAGGCGCGTACCACCTATGGAGTGATCGGCGTCAAGGTCTGGATATTCAAGGGCGAAGTGTTTGGCGATGCCGAGCAGCCTGCGGAGCCCGAGGGCGGCAAGAAGGCCGCGGCCAACTGAGCTGGAGTGACTGAATCATGTTGCAGCCGAAGAGAACCAAGTTCCGCAAGCAGCAGAAGGGGCGCAACCGCGGTCTCGCCACGACCGGAAATCGCGTGAGCTTCGGCGAGTTTGCGCTCAAGGCCATGGATCGTGGCCAGGTCACCGCGCGCCAGATCGAGGCCGCGCGCCGTGCCATCACGCGTCACGTCAAGCGCGGTGGCAAGCTCTGGATTCGGGTGTTTCCCGATGTGCCGATTACCAAGAAGCCCATCGAGGTGCGTATGGGCAAGGGCAAGGGCAACGTAGAGTACTGGGTCGCCAAGATCCAGCCTGGTCGTGTGCTCTATGAAATCGAGGGGGTGTCGGAGGAAGTTGCGCGCGAGGCGTTTCGTCGTGCCGCGGCCAAGCTCCCCGTGAAGACCACGTTTGTGACCCGGACGGTGATGTGATGAAGGCGAGCGAACTCAGGAACAAGACCGAGGCGGAGCTTCGTGAGGAGCTGATCAGCCTGCGTCGAGAGCAGTTCAACCTGCGCATGCAGCGTGGCAGCGGCCAGGCGCCGCGCCCCCACGAGTTCCAGCGGGTCCGCAAGGATATTGCCCGGATCAAGACGATTCTGGGTGAAAAGGCAGCTGCAGGTGAAATGGCATGAGCGAGAATGCTGAAAAGGTACAGCGTGTCCTGACCGGCCGCGTCGTGAGTGACAAGATGGACAAGTCGGCCACCGTGCTGATCGAGCGTCGTGTCAAGCATCCGCTGTACGGAAAGTACATTCGTCGGTCCACGAAATACCATGTGCACGACGAGAACAATGAGTGCCGCGAGGGCGATCTGGTTTCGATCGAGCAGTGTCGCCCGATCTCCAAGACCAAGTCCTGGCGACTGGTTTCGGTGGTGGAACGGGCCGAGTGATCCGCTAGCGGCGACACACATACTTTCGGGAAGCAGTCATGATTCAGATGCAAACCATGCTGATGGCCGCGGACAACAGCGGCGCACGCCAGGTCCAGTGCATCAAGGTGCTGGGCGGCTCGCACCGTCGCTACGCGAACATCGGTGATGTCATCAAGGTCAGCGTGAAGGAAGCGATTCCGCGCGGCAAGGTCAAGAAGGGCGAGGTATACAACGCCGTTGTCGTGCGTACGCGCAAGGGTGTGCGTCGCCCGGATGGTTCGCTGATCCGGTTCGACAGCAACGCCGCCGTGCTCCTGAACAACAAGCTTGAGCCCATCGGTACCCGCATCTTCGGGCCGGTGACTCGCGAGCTCCGTGGCGACCGGTTCATGAAGATCGTGTCGCTGGCTCCGGAAGTGCTCTGACGCGAACATTTACAGGGTTTACAGTCATGCGCAGGATTCGAAAAGGCGACCAGGTCGTCGTGATCGCGGGCAAGGACAAGGGCAAGCGCGGCAGCGTGCTGCGGGTGCTCGATGACGATCGTCTGATCGTCGAGAACATCAATGTCGTCAAGAAGCACCAGAAGCCGAATCCGACGCGTGGCGTGGCTGGCGGCATCATCGACATGGAGGCCCCCATTCACGTCTCCAACGTGATGCTGTTCAACCCGCAGACCAGCAAGGGCGATCGGGTCGGTTTCCGCATGCTGGAAGACGGGCGCAAGGTGCGATTCTTCAAGTCCACGGGCGAAGTCGTGGATGTCTGAAAGGCGGATTGGATCAATGGCTAGATTGCAGGAACACTACCGGAACAACGTGATCAGGCAGCTGCAGGAGCAGTTCGGCTACGCCAATGTCATGGAGGTTCCGAAGATCGAGAAGATCACCCTGAACATGGGTGTCGGCGAGGCCATTGCCGATCGCAAGGTCATGGACAACGCTGTTGCCGACATGGCAAAGATCGCCGGCCAGAAACCCATCGTGACCAAGGCACGCAAGTCCGTGGCGGGGTTCAAGGTTCGGGAGGGCTGGCCCATCGGCTGCAAGGTGACGCTGCGCCGGGAACGCATGTACGAATTCCTGGATCGGCTTATCAGTATTGCGATCCCCCGCATTCGTGACTTCCGCGGGCTGAGCGGCAAGTCCTTCGATGGCCGGGGTAACTACAGCATGGGCGTCCGGGAGCAGATCATTTTCCCGGAAATCGATTACGACAAGGTCGATGCGCTGCGTGGCATGGATATCACCATTACCACCTCCGCCAAGACCGATGAGGAAGCCAAGGCGCTGCTCGCCGCCTTCAACTTCCCATTCCGCAACTGACAAGGCAGGAATCTGGCGCATGGCAAAGAAATCGATGATCGCGCGCGAAGTGAAGCGCATGAAGACGGTCCAGAAGTATGCGGCGAAGCGCGCCGAGCTGAAGGCCATCATCAAGAACCCGAACAGCAGCTACGAGGAAGTGGCCGATGCCGTTGCGCGCCTGCAAAAGCTGCCGCGTGATGCCAGCCCGGCGCGGCTTCAGCGTCGTTGCCGGCTTACCGGTCGGCCGCATGCCGTGTATCGCAAGTTCGGTCTGTGCCGCAACAAGCTGCGCGAGCATGCCATGAAGGGCGATGTCCCCGGTCTGGTCAAGGCCAGCTGGTAGAATCGCAGGGCAGGACAGGAATTGCGGGCCCAGGGGGCCCACAGGAATCGAGGTAGATACGCAATGAGTATGTCGGACCCCATCGCGGACATGCTGACCCGGATTCGCAACGGGCAGCACGCGGAAAAGGCGCAGGTGAGCATGCCTGCCTCCAAGCAGAAGGCGGCCATCGCCAAGGTGCTGAAGGACGAGGGTTATATCCTCGACTATTCCGTGTCCGACGAAGACGGCAAGCCGACCCTGACCATCACCCTGAAGTACTTCGAGGGCCGTCCGGTCATCGAGAAGGTGCGTCGGGTGAGTCGCCCGGGCCTGCGTATCTACAAGAACAAGCATGAGCTTCCCAAGGTCGACGGTGGCCTGGGTATCGCCATCGTATCCACCTCCAAGGGGGTGATGACCGACCGCCAGGCACGTGCGGTCGGCGAGGGTGGCGAAGTGCTCTGCACGGTGAGCTAGGACAGGGGCAGGATCATGTCGCGAGTTGCTAAACAACCGGTTGAGATGCCATCGGGCGTCGAGATCACCATCGCCAGTGGCAAGGTCACGGCCAAGGGTCCCAAGGGTAGCCTGGAGCTGACCCTGAATCCCCTTGTCGAGGTGAAGCAGGACGGCAATGTGCTGACCATCGTGCCGGCGAAGGAATCGAAACAGGCCTGGGCGATGGCCGGGACCACCCGTGCCTTGCTGAACAACATGGTGATAGGTGTCAGCCAGGGTTTCGAACGCAAGCTGGAGCTGGTGGGCGTCGGATATCGCGCCCAGGCCCAGGGCAACACGCTGAACCTGACGCTGGGTTTTTCGCACCCCATCAACTACCCGGTCCCGGAGGGCATTACCATTGAGACGCCCAGCCAGACCGAGGTCGTGGTCAAGGGCGCCGACAAGCAGCGGGTCGGCCAGGTTGCTGCCGAGATTCGTGCCTTCCGTCCGCCGGAACCCTACAAGGGCAAGGGCGTGAAATATGCGGATGAGGTGATCGTCCGCAAGGAAGCGAAGAAGAAGTAATTCCTGACAACCTTGGGGTCGCGGTCGGGATCGCGCCCCCCAATGAGGTAGACGCAATATGGCATTGGACAAGAAGGCAGCACGTCTGCGGCGCGCCCGCAAGGCGCGTGCGAAGATTCGTGAGCTGGGTGCGCATCGTCTGACGGTGTTCCGGACCCCGCGTCACATCTATGCCCAGGTGTTTTCGCCAGCCGGCGATCGAGTGGTCGCGGCGGCCTCTACCCTGGACAAGAGCTTGCGCGAGCAGCTGGGCAAGACCGGCAATGCCGCGGCCGCGGCCGCGGTGGGCAAGGCGATTGCCGAAAAGGCCCGTGCTGCCGGCGTGACCAAGGTGGCGTTTGATCGCGCCGGGTTCAAGTATCACGGTCGGGTCAAGGCATTGGCCGATGCCGCCCGTGAAGCAGGTCTGGAATTCTAAGGGTGAATCATGGCGAGTGTTGACGCACAGGCCCAGGGCGATGGGCTGCAGGAAAAACTGGTTGCGGTGAATCGTGTGGCCAAGGTGGTCAAGGGCGGCCGCGTGTTCGGCTTTGCAGCCCTGACCGTAGTGGGCGATGGCAATGGCCGAGTGGGTTTCGGCACCGGCAAGGCACGCGAGGTGCCGGTCGCTATCCAGAAGGCCATGGAGAATGCGCGCCGCAACATGAAGTCGGTGGCACTGAAGGATGGCACCCTGCAGTATGCCCTGGTCGGGCGTCATGGCGCAGCCAAGGTGTACATGCAGCCGGCCTCGGAAGGTACGGGTATTATTGCGGGTGGCGCGATGCGTGCCGTGTTCGAAGTTCTGGGAGTGCGCGACGTGCTGGCCAAGTGCATCGGCTCCAACAACCCGATCAACGTGGTCCGCGCCACCATGAACGGTCTCACTGGCATGAACTCGCCGGAAGCCGTGGCAGCCAAGCGCGGCAAGACGGTCGAAGAGATCCTGGGGTAAGGGCCATGGCTGACAAGAAACTCAAGGTGACGTTGGTCAAGAGCGTGAATGGCCGGCTGAAGAACCACAAGGCCTGCGTGGCCGGTCTGGGTCTGCGGCGCATGCACCACACTGTCGAGGTGATCGATACCCCCGAGAACCGTGGCATGATCAACAAGGTGTCTTACCTCTTGCGGGTAGAGGAAGCGTAAAGATGCGTCTCAATACACTCAAGCCGGGCGAAGGCAGCAAGGCTGCGCGCAAGCGGGTCGGTCGTGGCATCGGGTCCGGGCTGGGCAAGACTTGTGGTCGTGGCCACAAGGGGCAGAAGTCGCGCTCGGGCGGCTTCCACAAGGTTGGCTTCGAGGGCGGCCAGATGCCGCTGCAGCGTCGCCTGCCCAAGGTAGGATTCAGCTCGCGGGTCGGACGGACCCGCGCCGAGGTGCGCCTGGGCGAACTGGCGAAGGTCGCGGGCGATGTCATCGACCTGCTGGCGCTCAAGCAGGCCAATCTGGTGCCTCAGCAGACCCTGAAGGCGAAGATCATCCTTTCCGGTGAAATCGATCGGGCGGTGACCCTCAAGGGCGTGGCCGTTACCAAGGGTGCGCGTGCCGCCATCGAGGCTGCCGGCGGCAAGGTCGAGGACTGAGTGGCCACGCCGGGCGCAACCGCGGTCGGGTCGCTGGGCGATCTCGGCAAGCTCAAGGAGCTGCGCCAGCGCCTGATGTTCGTCATCGGCGCCCTGATCGTGTTCCGGCTCGGGACCCATATTCCGATTCCGGGCATCGACCCCGACGTGCTGCGCCAGCTGGCCGAGCAGCAGAAGGGCACCATCCTGGATATGTTCAACATGTTCTCGGGTGGTGCACTGGAACGGTTGTCGATTTTTGCGCTGGGCATCATGCCCTATATCTCGGCATCGATCATCATCCAGTTGCTCAGCCACACCGTGCCTTCCCTGGAGCAGTTGAAGAAGGAAGGCGAGGCCGGGCGCAGGAAGATCACCCAGTACACCCGCTACGGTACGGTGGCACTGGCGACGCTGCAGGCCATCGGTATTTCCGTCGGCCTCCAGGGGCAGCAGATGGGCGGCAGCCCGCTGGTGATCGTCGAAGGCCCCGGGTTCGTGCTGAGCTCGGTGGTGACGCTGGTGACCGGCACCATGTTCCTGATGTGGCTGGGTGAGCAGATTACCGAGCGCGGCATCGGCAACGGCATATCGATCATCATCTTCGCGGGCATCGTGGCTGGGTTGCCGTCCGCGATCGGCGGCACCCTGGAGCTGGTGCGCACCGGTGAGATGAACGTGCTCAGCGTGCTGTTCCTGTTCGCGCTGGCGCTGGCGGTGACCGCCTTCGTGGTTTTCGTGGAACGTGGCCAGCGCCGGATTACAGTGAATTACGCCAAGCGCCAGCAGGGGCGGAAGGTGTATGCGGCGCAGAGCACCCACCTGCCGCTGAAGCTGAACATGGCGGGCGTCATTCCGCCGATTTTTGCGTCGAGCATCATTCTGTTCCCGGCGACGCTGGGGAGCTGGTTTGGTGCCAACGAGGGCATGGCCTGGCTCAAGGACATCGCCTCGACGCTGTCGCCCGGGCAGCCGTTGTATGTGCTGTTGTATGCCCTTGCGATCGTGTTTTTCTGTTTCTTCTATACCGCGCTGGTGTTCAATGCGCGGGAAACGGCGGACAACCTCAAGAAGTCCGGCGCGTTTATCCCCGGGATCCGCCCCGGCGAGCAGACGGCACGTTATATCGATGCCGTGATGACCCGGCTGACGGCCGCCGGTGCCATCTACATCACCGCGGTCTGTCTGCTGCCGGAGTTCCTGATCCTGTACTGGAACGTGCCCTTCTACTTCGGTGGTACGTCACTGCTGATCATCGTGGTCGTGGTCATGGACTTCATGGCCCAGGTTCAGGCCCACCTGATGTCGCATCAGTATGAGGGCCTGATGAAGAAGGCGAATCTGCGCAGTCACGGCCGCAATACCGGCCTGTTGCGCTGAGCGCTGTGGGGAATTCGGAACGGTGCGGCGGGGATCCCGACGTGCACCAGGCAACACAGAGGTAGCGTCATGAAGGTTCGTGCATCGGTCAAGAAGATCTGCCGCAACTGCAAGATCATCCGCCGCAAGGGCGTGGTCCGGGTGATCTGCAAGGACGCCCGCCACAAGCAGCGGCAGGGCTGAGCGGCATCAAGGCGTGCGCGGGCGGTTGCGGCCGCCCCGCATTGATTTTTTTCGTACGGCAGGATAGTCTTACGCGTTTCCCGGCGTCGGGCGACGCGCGTGGTTCCAGGAGAGGGTAAATGGCCCGTATTGCAGGTATCAACATTCCCGTGAATAAACATGCGGTTATCGCATTGACCGCAATTTACGGCATTGGCCGCACGCGCGCCCGCCAGATCTGCGAGGCCACCGGCGTGGCGCCGGACCGCAAGATTCGCGATCTGGCCGAAAACGAGATCGAGGCGCTGCGCAACGAGGTCGCCAAGTACACGGTGGAGGGTGACCTGCGCCGCGAGGTTTCGATGAATATCAAGCGCTTGATGGATCTGGGCTGCTATCGGGGCCTGCGTCACCGCCGCGGCCTGCCGCTGCGCGGTCAGCGTACCCGTACCAACGCGCGCACCCGCAAGGGGCCGCGTCGCCCGATCCGCAAGTGATCCATCCGCATACGGACAACCATTTCAGTTCAGGCAGGGTTCAGGCATCATGGCAAAGGCAGCCGCGAGTCGCACTCGCAAGAAGGTGAAGAAGAATGTGGTGGACGGCGTCGCCCACATCCACGCTTCCTTCAACAACACCATCGTGACCATCACCGACCGCCAGGGCAACGCCCTGTGCTGGGCGACCGCCGGTGGTTCCGGTTTCCGCGGTTCGCGCAAGAGCACGCCCTTCGCTGCCCAGGTGGCGGCGGAGCGTGCCGGCAAGGCGGCGCTGGAATTCGGAATGAAGAATCTCGAGGTCATGGTGAAAGGGCCCGGTCCGGGCCGCGATTCCGCCGTGCGCGCCCTGAACGCCGTGGGCTTCCGCATCACCAACATTCAGGACGTGACGCCGATCCCCCACAATGGCTGCCGTCCGCCCAAGAAACGCCGCGTTTAAGCTGGAGTCGACATGGCAAAGTATACCGGTCCCAAGTGTCGTCAGTGCCGTCGTGAAGGCACCAAGCTCTTCCTGAAGGGAGAGAAGTGCTACACGAGCAAGTGCCCCGTGGAAAACCGCCCCTTCCCGCCGGGCCAGCACGGCCAGCGACGTACCCGCTTGTCCGACTATGCGCTGCAGCTACGCGAGAAGCAGAAGCTGCGCCGCATCTACGGTGTGCTCGAGCGGCAGTTCCGCAGCTACTACAAGGAAGCCGCGCGCCGGAAGGGTTCAACGGGCGAGAATCTGTTGCAGTTGCTGGAGAGCCGTCTCGACAACGTGGTCTACCGCATGGGCTTTTCCGCCTCGCGTAGCGAGGCGCGTCAGCTGGTGCGGCACAACGCCATTTTGGTGAATGGCCGCAAGCTCAACATTCCGGCTGCCCAGGTGCGGCCCAACGATGTCATTTCGCTGTCCGAAAAGGCACGGAACCAGTCCCGCGTGCAGGCCGCCATGGAGCTGGCGCAGCAGCGTGGCATTGCCGACTGGGTGCAGGTCGATCCCAAGAAGATGGAAGGCGTGTTCAAGAGCGTTCCCGAGCGCTCCGATCTCCCGTCGGACATCCAGGAACAGTTGGTGGTCGAACTGTACTCCAAGTAATCCACTGTTGAGAGAGGAACTTCCATGCAGGGCAGTGTGACTGAATTTCTGAAACCGCGAATCGTTGACATCAACCAGGTCAACGATCTGACTGCCAAGGTCACCATCGAGCCGCTGGAGCGCGGTTTCGGCCACACGCTGGGCAACGCATTGCGGCGCATCCTGCTCTCGTCCATGCCCGGTGCCGCAGTGGTCAATGCCGAGATCGAGGGCGTCCTGCATGAGTACTCGACCATCGAGGGCGTGCAGGAGGATGTCATCGACATTCTGCTCAACCTCAAGGGTATCGCCATCAGGCTGCATGCCCGCGACGAGGCGAACCTGACCCTGAAGAAGAAGGGTCCGGGCGTGGTCACTGCGGCCGACATCACCCTCGATCACGATGTCGAGATCGTCAATCCGGATCATGTCATTGCCCACCTGACCAAGGACGGTGAGCTGAACATGACCCTGAAGGTCGCCAAGGGGCGGGGCTATGTGCCAGCCACCCAGCGCGAGAGTGCCGAGGGCGAGGATCGTCCCATCGGCAGCCTCCAGCTCGACGCCAGTTTTTCGCCCGTGCGCCGCGTGACCTACGGTGTGGAGGCGGCCCGTGTCGAACAGCGCACCGACCTGGACAAGCTGGTGATCGACATCGAGACCAACGGTACCATCGATCCCGAGGAGGCCATCCGCCGCGCGGCGACCATTCTTCAGGATCAGCTCTCGGTGTTCGTGGACCTGCAGGGCAAGGAAGAGGAGCAGGCCGAGGCCGCTGCGCAGGACATCGACCCCATCCTGCTGCGCCCGGTGGATGATCTGGAACTCACGGTGCGTTCCGCCAACTGTCTCAAGGCCGAGAGCATCTACTACATCGGTGATCTGATTCAGAAGACCGAGGTCGAGCTGCTCAAGGCGCCGAACCTTGGCAAGAAGTCGCTCACCGAGATCAAGGATGTCCTGGCGTCGCATGGCCTGTCGCTGGGCATGCGTCTGGAGAACTGGCCGCCTGCCGGTCTCAAGGACAAGTCTGCCTGATTAATCAAGCCGGGCCTGCCGGCGCTAGACTGTGAAGGGTTTGAACGATGCGTCATCGCAAAAGTGGACGTCAACTGAATCGCAACAGTGCCCATCGCAAGGCGATGTTTCGCAACATGGCAGCTTCGCTGATGCGCCATGAGGTCATCAAGACCACGTTGCCCAAGGCCAAGGAGCTGCGTCGCGTTGCCGAGCCGCTGATCACCATGGCCAAGACCGACAGCGTCCACAAGCGCCGCCTGGCCTTTGCCCGCCTGCGGGATCGTGAGGTGGTGACCAAGCTGTTCAATGAACTGGGGCCGCGCTACAAGGATCGCCCGGGTGGTTATCTGCGTATCCTCAAGATGGGTTTCCGCGCCGGCGACAATGCGCCCATGGCGCTGGTCGAGCTGGTGGACCGTCCCGAACCTGCCGAGGAGGCCGCAGCCGAATAAGCCCTGCTGCGGGAAGTGATAGGATGAAAGCCGGGCAGCCGCCCGGCTTTTTTCTTTCGGGGGTGTGCGTGATCCTGCTGTTCACCGACTTCGGACTCGAGGGGCCCTACATCGGCCAGATGCAGGGTGTTCTGTTGCGAGAAGCCCCGTCAGTGCCGGTAATCAACCTGTTTGCCGATGCGCCCAGCTTCGATCCTCATGCGGCAGCCTATCTGCTGGCGGCCTATGCGCCCGAGTTTCCCGGGGACTCGGTATTCCTGTGCGTGGTCGATCCGGGCGTCGGTGGCCGGCGCCGGCCCTGTGTGGTCGAGGCCGACGGCCGCCGCTTCGTCGGACCCGACAACGGGCTGTTCAATGTCGTTGCCAGCCGCGCGGAACAGGTCCGCTGGTGGGACATCAGCTGGCGGCCGGTGCGGCTTTCGGCCAGTTTTCATGGCCGTGACCTGTTTGCGCCGGTCGCGGCGCGCATTGCCCGCGGCGATTCCGTGCCCGGGGAAGCGGTAGATCCCGCCGATCGCATCGAGCCCGGCTGGCCACCGGAGCTGGCGCAGATCATCTACATCGACCACTACGGCAATGCCATCACCGGTATCCGGGCCGCCAGCATATCCGGCAGACCGACGCTGGTGGTCGGGCGTCACCGGCTGCGGTGGGCCCGCACCTTCTCCGATGTCGCTGAGGGCGAGGGCTTCTGGTACGAGAATGCCAACGGCCTGGTGGAGATCTCGGTCAACCGCGGTCATGCCGCCCGGGTACTGGGGCTTTCCATAGGCGATCGCGTCCACTTCAGCGGTGCACTCTGAATGCGGCTCGGCCCCGTGTAAAAAGCGGCGGTGCCGTGGAGGTCAGGCGCTCACGGTACGGCGGCCATGCGCCAGTATCGGAGCAAGGAACTGGCCGGTATAGGATCCGGGCGTATCGGCAACCGTTTCCGGGGTGCCGCTGACCAGGATGCGGCCGCCGCCGCCGCCGCCCTCCGGCCCCAGGTCGACGATCCAGTCGGCCGTCTTGATGACATCCAGGTTGTGCTCGATAACCACGATGGTGTTGCCGTGATCGCGCAGGCGGTGCAGCACCGCGAGCAGCTGCTCGATGTCGTGGAAGTGCAGGCCGGTGGTGGGCTCGTCCAGTATGTACAGGGTGCGCCCCGTGTCGCGCTTGGACAGCTCGCGCGCCAGCTTCACCCGTTGGGCCTCGCCGCCGGACAGGGTGGTGGCGTTCTGGCCCAGCCGGATATAGGACAGGCCGACATCCATCAGCGTCTGCAGCTTGCGGTGAATGACCGGCACGGCGCTGAAGAAGTCCAGTGCATCCTCCACCGTCATCTCCAGCACCTCGTGGATGTTGCGGCCCTTGTAGCGGATCTCCAGGGTTTCGCGGTTGTAGCGCTGCCCGTGGCAGACGTCGCAGGGCACGTAGATGTCGGGCAGGAAATGCATCTCTACCTTGATGACGCCGTCGCCCTGGCAGGCTTCGCAGCGGCCGCCCTTGACGTTGAAACTGAAGCGACCCGGCTTGTAGCCGCGCGAACGCGCCTCCTGGGTGCCGGCGAACAGCTCGCGGATGGGCGTGAACAGACCGGTGTAGGTTGCGGGATTGGAACGCGGCGTGCGCCCGATGGGACTCTGGTCGATGTCCACCACCTTGTCGAGCTGGTCGAGGCCCTCGATGTCGTCGAAGGGGGCGGGGGTGGTGGCGGCCCCATTGAGTTCACGCGCGGCAATGCGGTACAGGGTGTCGTTGATCAGCGTGGACTTGCCGGAGCCGGAGACGCCCGTGATGCAGCTCATCAGGCCCAGCGGAATGCGCAGCTCGACGTTTTTCAGGTTGTTGCCGCGGGCACCGCGCAACACCAGCTCGCGCGCCGGGTCCGCGGGCACGCGCCGCTCCGGCACGGCGATGCGGCGGCGACCGGAGAGGTACTGGCCGGTCAGCGAGTCGGGGTGCTTCATGATCTGCGCCGGCGTGCCCTGGGCCACCACCCGGCCGCCATGCACACCGGCGCCGGGGCCCATGTCGACCACGTGGTCGGCGGCACGGATGGCGTCCTCGTCGTGTTCTACCACGATCACGGTGTTGCCGAGGTCGCGCAGGAAGGTCAGGGTGTTCAGCAGGCGCTGGTTGTCGCGCTGGTGCAGGCCGATGGAGGGTTCGTCCAGCACGTACATGACGCCCACCAGGCCGGCGCCGATCTGGCTGGCCAGCCGAATGCGCTGGGCCTCGCCACCGGACAGGGTGTCGGCACTGCGGTCCAGTGACAGGTAGTCCAGGCCGACGTTGACCAGAAAGTCGAGCCGGTCGTTGATCTCCTTGAGGATCTTTTTCGCGATTTCGCCGCGCTTGCCCGGCAGATCGAGATTGCCGAAAAAGGCCTGCGCCTGATCGATGGGCATACGCGAGATTTCCGGCAGCGTCGTATCCGCGATATAGACGTGCCGTGCGGCGCGATTCAGTCGCGTACCCTCGCATTCGGGGCAAGGTCGGGTGCTGAGGTACTTGGCGAGTTCCTCCCGGACCACATGCGATTCGGTTTCGCGGTAGCGCCGCTCCATGTTGGGGATGATACCCTCGAAGGCATGCCGCCGGGTGGTGAAGCCGCGGCGCTCGGTGACGTACTGGAACTCGATCTTCTCCTTGCCGCTGCCATACAGAATGATGTCGCGGATGCGCTCCGGCAGTTCCTCCCAGGGGGTCTCGATGTCGAAGCCGTAGTGATCGGCCAGCGAGCTGATGAGCTGGAAGTAGTAGGCGTTGCGGCGGTCCCAGCCGCGTACCGCGCCGCCGGCGAGGCTGAGGTGCGGATGGGCGACGACACGCTCGGGGTCGAAGAACTGCCTGACGCCCAGGCCGTCGCAGGAGGGACAGGCGCCGACCGGGTTGTTGAAGGAAAACAATCGCGGTTCGAGTTCGCTCAGGGCGTAGCCGCAGACGGGGCAGGCGAAGCGGGCGGAGAACACCAGCTCCTCCGGGCCATCCTCGTCCAGTGGCGCGACGCGCGCGATGCCGTCGGCAAGGCGCAGCGCGGTCTCGAAGGATTCGGCCAGCCGCAGCTTCAGGTCGGGCCGGACCCTGAATCGGTCCACGACGGCCTCGATGCTGTGCTTGCGCCGTAGGTCCAGCTCCGGGATCTCGTCGAGTTCCACCACCTTGCCGTCGATGCGGGCGCGCACGAAGCCCTGGGCGCGGAGTTCCTCCAGCACCTGCACATGCTCGCCCTTGCGTTCCTGCACGATGGGGGCCAGCAGCATCAGCCGGGTCCCTTCGGGCAGCGTCAGCACCTGGTCCACCATCTGGCTGACGGTCTGTGCCTCAAGCACGATGTCGTGATCGGGGCACCGCGGCTGGCCGGCGCGCGCGAACAGCAGGCGCAGGTAGTCGTGGATCTCGGTGATGGTGCCGACCGTGGAGCGCGGGTTGTGGGAGGTGGCCTTCTGCTCGATGGAGATGGCCGGTGACAGTCCCTCGATATGGTCCACGTCCGGTTTTTCCATCATGGCCAGGAACTGGCGCGCGTAGGCGGAGAGGGACTCCACGTAGCGGCGCTGGCCCTCGGCGTAGATGGTGTCGAAGGCCAGCGAGGACTTGCCAGAGCCGGACAGGCCGGTGATCACGATCAGGCGGTCGCGCGGCAGTTCGAGGTCGATGTTGGCGAGGTTGTGGGTCCGTGCGCCGCGGATCAGGATCCTATCCATCGTGTTTTCTGCTCCGAATCGAACCTGCTACTATACGTGGCCTGATCCGTCTCCCGCAAAGGTGAATCCCGCTTCATGACGACCCGTTCGGCGCCCCTGGCCATGACCCCGCTGGAGCGCCGCGCCGCGGTTTCGCTGGCCACCATCTTTTCCCTGCGCATGTTGGGGTTGTTCATGATCCTTCCTGTATTCGCCCTGCACGCCGATGACTACCGCGGCGCCACGCCCAGCCTGATGGGGCTGGCCATCGGCGCCTATGGCATGACCCAGGCCCTGCTGCAGATCCCGTTCGGGCTGCTCTCCGACCGTTTCGGTCGCAAGCGCGTGATCGCCGCGGGCCTGCTGCTGTTCGTTGCCGGCAGCGTGCTGGCGGCGCTGGCCGATTCCATCTGGATGGTGATCGCCGGCCGGGCGCTGCAGGGGGCGGGGGCCATCGCGGCGGCGGTGATGGCCCTGGCGGCCGATCTCACCCGCGAGGAACACCGGACCAAGGCCATGGCCATCATCGGCATGAGCATCGGCCTGTCCTTTTCCCTGTCGCTGGTTCTCGGGCCGGTACTGGATGCCTGGCTCGGCATTGCCGGGATATTCTGGCTCACCGCCCTGCTGGCGCTGGGCGGTTTGGGGGTGCTGGCCGTGCTGGTGCCCGATCCGGTGACCAGCCGGGTACACCGCGACGCAGAACCGGTGCCGGCCCAGTTCCTGCGCGTGCTGCGTGATCCGCAGCTCCTGCGGCTGGATCTCGGCATTCTCACCCTGCACATGATCCTCACCGCCAGTTTCGTGGTGTTGCCCCTGGTCCTGCGCGACGAGCTGGGACTGGCCAGTGATCGTCACTGGTGGCTGTATCTGCCGGTGCTGCTGGCCTCTGTGCTGGTGATGGTGCCCTTCATCATCCATGCCGAGCGCAAGCGGCGGGTGAAGCCGGTTTTTCTTGGTGCGATTGTCGCCCTGCTGGTCGCCGAACTGGGCCTGGCGGAGTTTCACCAGTCGCTGGTGGGGGTGGTGTTGTTCCTGTTCGTCTTCTATGTTGGCTTCAACATCCTCGAGGCCACGTTGCCGTCATTGATCTCGAAGACCGCGCCGCCCGACTCCAAGGGTACGGCCATGGGCTTCTATTCCAGTGCCCAGTTTCTGGGTGCCTTTCTCGGCGGCCTCCTGGGCGGCCTCATCCACCAGCACTTCAGCACCACGGCGGTCTTCGCCGCCTGCGCCCTGGCCGGGGTGCTGTGGCTGCTGGTGGCGGTTTCCATGCGCAGTCCGCGCTACCTGGAGACGCGGCTGCTGGCAGTGCCGGGCGTGAGTCGCGCGGATGTGCCCGCTCTGATCCGCAAACTCACCGCCGTTCAAGGTGTTGCAGAGGTCGTGGTGGTGGTGGAAGAGGGCGTCGCCTACCTGAAAGTCGACCGCCATGCGCTGGACGAGGTGGCGTTGGAGGCGGCCGCGGCGGCCTGCGCCGGGGCGGTTTGAAGCCGGGCCGCCAAGCCCCTATGATGGCGGCATCCCGAGGCCGTCCGCAGCGGACGGGCGGCAGCAACCAGTTGGAGTGAAATGCTATGGCGCGCGGAGTCAACAAGGTGATCCTGGTCGGCAACCTGGGCAAGGACCCGGAAGTCCGTTACATGCCCAGCGGCGGCGCGGTGGCCAATGTGACCATCGCCACCAGCGAGCAGTGGAAGGACAAGCAGACCGGCGAGCAGAAGGAGCGCACCGAGTGGCACAACGTGGTCTTCTATCAGCGCCTCGCCGAGATCGTCGGCGAATATCTCAGGAAAGGCTCGCAGGTCTATGTGGAAGGCAGCCTGCGTACCCGCAAGTGGCAGGACAAGGAAGGCCGGGACCGCTGGACCACGGAGATCGTGGCCAACGAGATGCAGATGCTGGGCGGTCGTGGCGGCGCCGGGGCGCCCTCCCGCGAGTCCGCGGCGGCCTCCGAACCCGCCCGCCAGGCGGCGCCGGCGGCCGGTGGCGGCGGCTTCGATGAATCCTTCGACGACGACATTCCCTTCTGAATCGCTCAGAAGCCGGCCGCCCGCATCGCTGCCAGCCGGCTGCGCCGCTCTTCCAGGAGGCTGCCGTAGGCCCGGCTCAGGGCCCGCTCGTAGGCGCAGTCCCCATCCAGCCCCAGCCGTGCCAGGCGCCATTCGAACAGCCTGATTTCCTCTTCCAGCAGCCGGGTATCGCCTGCCCGATGCGGGGCGCTTTCGCCGTGCCTATCTCTGTCCATTTCGGGGTCTCCGCGGTTTCGGCAGGTCCAGCCTGCCACTTCCCTGTGACCGCCTGATGACAGTCGGCTGCCTTCAGGCTGGCAACCCGCTGCCACGAAAATACCTTTAATATCATTATGGTATATCTTGTTTTGTAATGTTGCATTCAAGCTGAACCCGTTAACCGAATGATTTCCCCCGGGATTGCTCCGGCGCCCGGTGGGGATTGCTAACCCGATGTTAATCCGGGAGTTTTTTTTCCATTTTATCCCCTTGTTTGCTTGACGGGTGGGAGTTCCCTACCTATAGTGTCGAAAAGTGGGAGAAGGTGGAAAAAAATGGGTTCCTGGGTAGGTTCGGGGGGCGATCTTGTTCCTGGGTGGTAACACCGTCAACCTCGATGCGAAGGGCCGCCTTGCGCTGCCCACACGCTTCCGTGGGCCGCTTCAGGAGGCCTGTGAGGGCCAGCTGGTGCTCACGGTACACTACGATGGTTGTCTGCTGCTCTATCCCCGCCCCGAATGGGAAGAGATCGAACGCACCCTGGTGCGCCTGCCCAACCAGAAACGCCACACCCGCCTGTTGCAACGCATGCTGCTCGGTCACGCGACCGAGGTGGAGATGGACGGCAACGGCCGCATTCTCATCCCGCCCCGGCTGCGCGAGTTCGCGGGGCTGGAAAAGCGCGTGGTGTTGGTGGCCCTGAGCAAGAAATTCGAGATCTGGAACGCAGAGGCCTGGGACAGGAGCCAACAGGAATACGTGTCGAGCGACCTGGATGCCGGCGAGCTGCCGCCGGAACTCGACAGTCTTTCACTCTAGAAGATGGAGCGGGAATGGTCCCATCGTCCAGTGATGCTCGACGAGGTCCTGGACGCACTGGCCGTGCGGCCCGGTGGCATCTATCTCGATGGCACCTTCGGCCGTGGTGGCCATGCGGCGGCCATTCTCGCCGCGGCGGGTCCGCGGGGCCGGCTGTATGCCATGGACAAGGATCCGCAGGCCGTGGCTGCGGCGCGTGAACGGTTCGCGGGAGATGCCCGGCTGCAAATCGTGCAGGACAGTTTTTCCGGCCTCGGTCGCTGGGCCGAGGCCGAAGGCATCGCGGGGCGCATCGACGGCATTCTCCTCGATCTGGGGGTGTCCTCGCCGCAGCTCGATGATGCCGGGCGGGGTTTCAGTTTTCTGCGCGACGGCCCCCTGGACATGCGCATGGACCCCGAACAGGGTGTGTCCGCTGCCGACTGGCTGGCAGTGGCCGACGAGGAAGAGATCGCGGACGTGATCAAGCGTTACGGAGAAGAGCGCTTCGCCCGGCGCATCGCGCGGGCCATCGTCGCCGCGCGCGCCGAGGCGCCGATCCGCACCACCAGGGTACTGGCCGAGGTGGTGGCGGCCGCGGTGCCGACCCGCGAGCGCAACAAGCATCCGGCCACCCGCACCTTCCAGGCGCTGCGTATCCATGTCAACCGCGAACTCGAGGATCTCGAGCAAGGGCTGGCCGCGGCCGTGGACGCGCTGGCGCCGGGCGGACGGCTGGCGGTGATCAGCTTCCATTCCCTCGAGGACCGGCTGGTGAAGCGTTTCCTGCGCCGGGAGGCAAAGGGTCCCGAGCTGCCGCCGGGTCTGCCGGTGCGTGGCGGGCAGGCCGCGGGTCGCCTGCGCCTGCTGGGCAAGGCGCGCCGGCCGGGTGAAGCGGAAGTCGCGGCCAATCCCCGCGCGCGCAGCGCGGTGCTGCGGGTCGCGGAGCGGCTGGCATGAAGGCGCTGGGCATCCTGCTGCTGGCGCTGGTGGTCGGTTCCGCGCTGGGAGTGGTCTATGCCAAGCATCGCAGCCGCACCCTGTTCGTCGAGCTGCAGTCGCTGCACGAAGCGCGCGACCGGCTCAACACCGAGTGGGGCCAGCTCCAGCTCGAGCAGAGCACCTGGGCCACGCACGGCCGCATCGAGGCGCTGGCGCGCGAGCGCCTGGGCATGAGGATTCCGGCCCCCGAGAACGTGGTGATCATCCGGCCATGAGCGAGCATCGACAGATCATCTCAGGGCGCCAGCGGCATGTGCTGCTGTTGAGCCTGTTCGGGCTCGCGTTTGCGGCACTGGTGCTGCGTGCGGTCGACCTGCAGGTGCTCAAGCGCGGATTTCTGCAGGGCCAGGCCGATGCGCGCCATCTGCGTACCGTGTCCATTCCCGCCCACCGCGGCATGATCCTCGATCGCAACGGCGAGCCGCTGGCGGTCAGCACGCCGGTGGAGTCGGTGTGGGCCAATCCCCAGGAACTGGCCGGCGCGCGCCAGTTCCTGCCGGCGCTGGCGCGCCTGCTGGGCATGGAGGTCGACGAGCTCCAGGGGAAACTGGCCAGGCGCGCCGACCGCGAGTTCGTCTATCTGCGGCGCCAGGTCAATCCCACCGTGGCCGCGCAGCTGCGCGCCATGGATGCCCCCGGTGTCTATCTGCAAAGGGAGTATCGCCGCTACTACCCGGACGGGGAGGTCACCGCCCATGTGGTCGGCTTCACCGACATCGACGACCGTGGTCAGGAAGGCATCGAGCTGGCCTACGACGACTGGCTGCGCGGCGAGCCCGGCGCCAAGCGGGTGCTCAAGGACGGCCGGCACCATGTCATCGAGAACGTCGAGCGCATCCGCGCGGCACGCCCGGGGCGCGACCTGACACTGTCCATCGACCGTCGCATCCAGTATCTGGCCTATCGCGAACTCAAGGCCGCGGTACAGAAACACAAGGCGCGCTCCGGCTCGGTGGTGGTGCTCGATGCCCGTAGCGGCGAGGTGCTGGCCATGGTCAACCAGCCCTCCTACAACCCCAACAACCGCGCCCGCATTCGCCCCGCGCGCCTGCGCAATCGCGCCTTGACCGATGTCTTCGAACCGGGTTCCACCATGAAGCCGCTGACCATCGCCTGTGCGCTGGAGAGTGGCCGCTACGGGCCCGAGACACCCGTCGAAACCTCTCCGGGCCTGTTCCAGGTGGGCGTCAATACTGTGCGTGACATGCACGACTACGGGCGCCTCGACGTCACCGGCGTGATCCGCAAGTCCAGCAATGTGGGGGCCGCCAAGATCGCCCTGTCACTGCCCGCCGAGGATCTGTGGTCGGTACTGGCGCGCGCCGGCTTCGGCCAGGTGACGGCCAGCGGCTTTCCCGGCGAGGCCTCCGGGCTGTTGATGGACTGGCGCCGCTGGCACCCCATAGAACAGGCGACCCTGGCCTTCGGTTACGGCATTTCGGTTACGCCGCTGCAGCTTGCCAGGGCCTACACCCTGTTTGCCGCGGACGGCCGCTTGCGGCCCGTTTCCCTGTTGCGCATCGACGAGGCTCCGAGGGGTGAGTCTGTGATCTCCGCCCGCGTCGCGCGGGCGGTTCGTACCATGATGGAGACGGTGGTGCAGCCGGGCGGCACGGCGCCAGCGGCGCGGGTGGCCGGCTATCGGGTCGCGGGCAAGACGGGCACGGTGCACAAGTCAGTCGCCGGCGGTTATGCCGAAGATCGCTACAACGCCGTATTTGCGGGCCTGGCACCGGCCTCGCGGCCCCGTCTGGTCGCGGTGGTGATGATCAGCGAACCGCAGGCCGGTGAACACTTCGGCGGCAAGGTGGCCGGCCCGGTGTTCTCGCGGGTCATGGCCGGGGCGCTTCGGCTGCTGAATATCCCGCCCGACGATCTCGATCCCGATGACGGCGTGTTGCTGCAGGCGGCGCTGGAGGGCCCGGCATGATGACGGCACCGGTACAGGGGGAAGGTGTGCTGCTGGCCGATCTGCTGGCCGGACTCGCCCGGGTCGGGACGGCGCAGAACCTGCCCGTGCGCAGCCTCGCCATCGACAGCCGCCAGGTGGCGCCGGGTGCGCTCTTTTTGGCGGTTGCCGGCACCCGACAGCATGGTATCGAACATGCCGCGGAGGCCGAGGCCCGCGGCGCCGCCGCGGTCGCCTGGGAGCCGGTGGACGACATCGACGAGGCGCATCCGGCCCTGCGCGCGCTGGATCTGCCCGCGGTGTCCGTGCCGCAGCTCGGCCGTTTCGTCAGCGAGATTGCAGCCCGTTTCCACGCGCACCCCTCGCGTGAACTGTTCGTGGCCGGCGTCACCGGCACCGACGGCAAGACCAGCGTGGCCAGTTTCATCGCCCAGGCACTGCACACCAACGATGCGCCTTGTGGCCTGCTCGGCACGCTCGGTTACGGCCTGTACGGCCGGCTTGCCGCCGGTGCACACACCACGCCCGACGCCGTGCGCCTGCAGCAGGAGCTGGCGGCACTGAAGGCGGCGGGCGCCACGGCTGTGGCCATGGAGGTGTCCTCGCATGCGCTGGCCCAGCACCGGGCCGATGCGGTGGCCTTCGATGTGGCGGTGCTGACCAACCTCAGCCGCGATCATCTCGACTATCACGGTTCCCTCGATGGCTATGCCGCGGCCAAGCAGCGCCTGTTCCGCATGCCGGGCCTGCGCCACGCTGTGCTGAACCTGGACGACGACCTGGGCCGGCGCCTGTTCGAGGCCGCGCATCTGACCGCCGAGCCATTCGTCTACGGGCTGGAGCCCCGGATGTTGCCCGATTCGGTGAAACAGTTGTGGGCGACCGGCGTTCACGCCTCGACCGACGGCCTGCGGCTGGAGATCGATGGCAGCTGGGGTCCTGGCCGGGTCGAGACACGCCTGCTTGGCCGCTTCAACGCCAGTAACCTGCTGGCCGCCGCGTCCGTACTGCTGGTTCGCGGGCTGCCGTTCGATGAAGTGCTGGCGCGCCTCGGCCGGCTGCAGACGGTGCCCGGCCGCATGGAGCCCTTCGGCGGCGGTGACAAGCCGCTGGTGGTGGTCGACTACGCCCATACGCCGCGCGCACTGGAACAGGCCCTGCTTGCCCTGCGCCCCCATGCGCAGGGCAAGCTCTGGTGCCTGTTCGGCGCGGGCGGGGAGCGCGACCGCGGCAAGCGCCCGTTGATGGGCGAGATCGCCGAGCGCCTGGCCGATCACCTGGTCATTACCGACGACAATCCGCGTCACGAGGATGCCACGGCCATCGTCATGGACATTCTCGATGGCATGCGCCATCCGGATGCCGCCTATATCGAACGCGATCGGTCCCGGGCGATTGCCCGCGCCATCGGCGCCGCACATGCCGGCGACCTGGTGCTGGTGGCCGGCAAGGGGCACGAGGACTACCAGCTCGTCGGCGACCGGCGGCTGCACTTCAGCGACCGTGAGCAGGTGCTGCGCTGCCTGCAGGAGGGCGATCATGCTGCGTCTTGATCTGTCCGAGGCGGCCGCGGTGCTGGATGCCGAACTGATCGGCGAGAACCTGGTGGTGGAGGGCGTGTCCACGGATACGCGCGCCGTCCGGCCGCAGAACCTGTTCGTGGCCCTGGTCGGCGACCGCTTCGACGGTCATGCCTTTGTGACCGCGGCCGCCGAGCGCGGTGCGTCGGCGGCCGCGGTGATGCGCGAGGTGGAGGCGCCCCTGCCCATGCTGCGGGTGGCCGACACCCGTCTTGCGCTGGGCGAGCTGGCGCGTGCCTGGCGGCAGCGCTTCGACATCCCGCTGGTTGGCGTGACCGGCTCCAATGGCAAGACCACGGTCAAGGAAATGACCGCCGCCATACTCGCCCTGCAGGGGCCGGTGCATGCGACGCGCGGCAACCTCAACAACGACATCGGTGTGCCCCTTACCCTGTTCGAGCTCGGTGCCGAGCACCAGGCGGCGGTGATCGAGATGGGCGCCAATCACGCTGGCGAGATCGCCCGGCTGACCGACATTGCGCGACCGACGGTGGCGGTCATCACCAACGCGGGGCCGGCGCATCTGGAAGGCTTTGGCAGCATCGAGGGCGTGGCCCATGCCAAGGGCGAAATCTTTTCCGGTCTCGGCCCGCAGGGTACGGCGGTGATCAATGCCGACGATGCCTGGGCCGGTCTGTGGCAGGCGCTGGCCGCCGGTCGTACCCGGATCCACTTCGGTACCGGTCCCGACGCGGACGTGCAGGTGCGGCGCCAGGCAGAGGGGGAGGGTTCGCGCCTGCACCTGAGAACGCCCTGGGGTGCCTTCGAGACCCTGCTGCCCCTGCCGGGCGCGCACAACGCGCTCAATGCCGCAGCCGCCACGGCCTGCGCGCTGGCCGCCGGTGCCACCCCGGAGATGGCTGCGGAGGGGCTGGCCCGGGTGCAGGGTGTGCAGGGTCGGCTCCAGCCGCGCAGCGGCGTGCGGGGCTGCCGGCTGGTCGATGACAGCTACAACGCCAATCCGGCCTCGCTGGACGCGGCCCTGGACTGGCTCGCCACCCGGCCCGGGCGGCACTGGCTGCTGTTGGGCGACATGGGCGAGCTGGGCGAGGAGGGCCTGGCCCTGCATGCGGCCATGGGTCGCCGTGCGCGCGAGTCCGGCGTCGAGCGTCTCTACGGCCTGGGCGAACAGGCAGCGGCCGCGGTCGAGGCCTTCGGTCCCGGTGCCGTCTGGCAGGCCGACCGGGATGTGCTGGTCGAACGGCTGCGCGAGGAGCTGGCCGAGGATGTCTGGCTGCTGGTGAAGGGTTCGCGTTTCATGCGGCTGGAAGAGATCGTGGCCGCACTGGCCGGAGGGGAACGCTGATGCTGCTCTGGCTTGCCGAATACCTGACCCAGTACCACAGTGGCTTCAATGTCTTCCAGTACCTGACGCTGCGCGGCATCCTCGGCGTGCTCACTGCCCTGCTGATCTCTTTCCTGGTCGGGCCGCGCATGATCCGCTGGCTGGGGCACTACCAGATCGGCCAGCAGGTACGCGACGACGGCCCCCGGAGTCACCTGTCCAAGGCCGGTACCCCGACCATGGGTGGCGCGCTCATCCTGGTGGCCATCACCCTGGCTACCCTGTTATGGGCAGACCTGTCCAACCGCTACATCTGGGTGGTGCTGTTCACCACCCTCGCCTTCGGTGTCATTGGCTGGGTGGACGACTACAAGAAGCTGGTGCTGGGCAATTCGAAGGGCCTGCCGGCACGCTGGAAATACTTCTGGCAGTCGGTGGTGGCGCTGGGAGTGGCCCTGTTCCTCTATTTCACTGCACAGTCGCCCGTAGAGACCCAGCTCATCGTGCCCTTCTTCAAGGACGTGGCCGTCGATCTGCACTGGTGGTACGTGCCACTGGTGTATTTCGTCGTCGTCGGATCTTCCAATGCAGTCAATCTCACCGATGGCCTCGACGGCCTGGCCATCCTGCCCACGGTGATGGTGGCCGGTGCCCTGGCGGTGTTCGCCTATGCCACCGGCAACGCCCGCTTTGCGGAGTATCTGGCCATTCCCTATGTGCGCGACGCCGCGGAGCTGATCGTGTTTGCCGGTGCCATGGTGGGCGCCGGGCTGGGCTTCCTGTGGTTCAACGCCTATCCGGCTCAGGTGTTCATGGGCGACATCGGTGCCCTGGCGCTGGGTGCGGCGCTGGGCATGGTGGCGGTACTGGTGCGGCAGGAACTGGTGTTCTTCCTGATGGCCGGCGTGTTCGTCATGGAGACGGTGTCGGTGATCCTGCAGGTGGCCTCCTATCGGCTCACGGGGCGGCGCATCTTCCGCATGGCGCCCCTGCATCATCATTTCGAACTCAAGGGCTGGCCGGAGCCCAGGGTCATCGTGCGCTTCTGGATCGTGACCGTGATCCTGGTGCTGATCGGGCTGGCCACGTTGAAGATTCGCTGAGGAGGGGAAGATGGATGTGCAGCAGCAGATGAAGATCGTCGGCATTACCTTCGTGGCCATTGCGCTGGTGTTGCTGGTGGCCTGAGCCGGGACGGAGATGCATGCAATCATGACAGCGCGGGAGTCCAGGACGGGCGAGACGCAACGCAAGGTGCTGGTGGTGGGGCTTGGGCGCACCGGTCTGTCCGTTGCGCGCTTTCTCGCCGCCCGTGGCCATCAGGTGGCGGTGACCGACACCCGCCCCGAACCGCCGGGCCTGGACGAGATCCGGCGCAGCCTGCCCGACGTCGCCCTGTTCCTGGGCGGCTACGATGCCGACGCCTTTGCCAGTGCCGAGCAGATCGTGGTCAGTCCCGGAGTGCCGCTGGGTCATCCGCTGATCGCCGAGGCACGCTGCCGCGGCGTGGAAGTGATCGGGGACGTGGAGCTGTTCGCGCGCGTTGCACAGGGACCGGTGATCGCCGTCACCGGTTCCAACGGCAAGAGCACGGTCACCCGCTGGGTGGCGGACATGGCGCGTCGCGCCGGCCGCGAGGTCCGCGCCGGTGCCAACCTGGGTACGCCAGCGCTGGATTTGCTGCAAGGCGGTGAACCCGACCTCTATGCGCTGGAACTGTCCAGCTTCCAGCTCGAAGCCATCGAGAGCCTGCGCCCGGTCGCAGCCGTGGTCCTGAACGTGAGCCCGGACCATCTGGATCGCTACCGCGGCTTGCCGGAATATGCAGCCGCCAAGGCGCGAATCTATCGCCATGCGGCGATGCAGATCGTCAACCGTGATGACCCCTTGGCCGCTGGCCTGGCCGACCCGGCCCGGCCGTGTGTCGGCTTCACCCTCGGCGTGCCGGCGGGGAAGGACTTCGGGATCCGCCAGCGCGAGGGCGAGGACTGGCTGGTACGCGGCGAGGACTGGCTGCTGCCGGCCTCCGCCATCCGCCTGGCCGGTCGCCACAACCGCGCCAACGCGCTTGCGGCGCTGGCGCTGGCACAGGCCGCCGGCCTGCCCATGCCTGCCTGCCTCGACAGCCTGCGCGAATTTCCCGGACTGCCGCACCGTACGCAGTGGGTGGGTCGGCGCGCCGGTGCCGATTGGTACAACGATTCCAAGGCGACCAACGTCGGTGCCACGCTCGCGGCGCTGGAAGGTTTCGATCGGCCGCTGGTACTGATCGCCGGCGGCCAGGGCAAGGGCCAGGACTTCTCGCCGCTGCGCGAGCCCGTGTGTTCGCGGGTGCGGACCCTGATCCTGATGGGGCAGGACGCCGATGCCCTCGCTGCGGCCATCGGCGACTGCGTGCCGGTGGCGCGGGCGGGAGACATGACCGCAGCGGTGCGGGCGGCTGCCGAATGCGCCCGGCCCGGTGACGCGGTGCTGCTGTCTCCGGCCTGTGCCAGCCAGGACATGTTCCGCGACTTCGAGCAGCGCGGCGAGCAGTTTGCGCGGGCGGTGGAGGCCTTGCCGTCATGACCGCCGCCGCCCTCAATGCCGCTTCCGGCCAGCGCCTGCGCAACCTGCGTTGTCCGCGCCTGGACCTGGCACTGCTGGGCGCGGGGCTGGCGCTGGCGCTGCTGGGTCTGGTGATGGTGGCGTCTGCCTCCATGCCCATGGCGGACCGCGAGCTGGGCAATCCCTTCCACTATGTCCTGCGGCAGGGCGGCTTCCTGCTGGTGGGTCTGCTGCTGGGCGTCGCCGCCTTCCAGGTGCGCATGGCGCACTGGCAGCGCGCCGGCATGGTGCTGTTGTTCCTGGCGCTGGGCCTGCTGGTGGTGGTACTGGTGCCGGGCGTCGGTCGCACCATCAATGGCGCGACCCGCTGGATCAGTCTCGGCCCGGTGAACCTGCAGGTGTCCGAGCCCGCCAAGCTGCTGCTGCTGATCTATCTGGCCGGCTATCTGGTCCGTCGCTCGGAAGAAGTGCGCGAGCAACTGAGCGGTTTCATCAAGCCCATGGTGGTGTTCGCCGCGGCCTGTGTGCTGCTGCTGGCCGAGCCCGACTTCGGCGCCACGGTGGTACTGCTGGCCACCGCGCTGGTGATGATGTTCATGGCCGGGGTGCGCTGGTGGCAGTTCCTGGCCCTGCTGGCGCTGGCCGGCGGTGCCATGGCCCTGCTGGCCATCTCCTCGCCCTATCGCATGGCACGGCTGACCGCCTTCCTCAATCCCTGGGCCGATCCCTTCGACAGCGGCTTCCAGCTCACCCAGTCGCTGATCGCGATCGGTCGCGGCGAGTGGTTCGGTGTCGGCCTGGGTGGCAGTGTGCAGAAGCTGTTCTACCTGCCGGAGGCGCACACCGACTTCGTGTTCGCGGTGCTGGCCGAGGAACTGGGTCTGGCCGGCGTGCTGGTGCTGGTCGCCCTGTATGGCCTGGTGGTGTGGCGGGCCTTTGCCATCGCGCGGGTGGCCCTGGCCGCCAACGAGGCCTTCTCCGGCTATCTGGCCTACGGGCTGGGGACCTGGCTGGGCCTGCAGAGCTTCATCAACATCGGCGTCAACATGGGGCTGCTGCCGACCAAGGGGCTAACCCTGCCGCTGTTCAGCTACGGCGGCAGCAGTCTGGTGGTCATGTGCCTGGTGCTGGCGCTGCTGGCGCGCATCGACTACGAGACGCGCTGTACCGTGCACAACGTCGGCCAGCGCGAGCGACGGCCCGCGGTACGGCGGCGGGCGGGGAGGCGCGCATGAGCCCGCGCCCGATCCTGATCATGGCCGGGGGCACCGGCGGGCATGTGTTCCCGGCACTGGCGGTGGCCGCGGAGCTGGGCCGGGCCGGCGTGCCCGTGACCTGGCTGGGGACGCGGCGCGGCCTGGAGGCACGCGTGGTGCCCGAGGCCGGCTATCCGGTGGCCTGGGTGCGGGTATCGGGGTTGCGCGGCAAGGGCCTGGCGCGGCGGCTGGCGGCACCCTTCATGCTGGCGCTCGCCCTGCTGCAGTCGCTGTGGATCATGCTGCGGGTGCGGCCGCGCGCGGTGCTGGGCATGGGCGGCTTCGTCACCGGACCGGGTGGGGTGGCTGCCTGGCTGACCCGTCGCCCGCTGCTCATCCACGAACAGAATGCCGTCGCCGGCCTGACCAACCGTCTGCTGGCGCCGCTGGCGCGCTGTGTGATGGCGGCCTTCCCGGGCGCGCTGCCGGCACGCTTCCGGCCGCGTCACACGGGCAATCCGGTGCGCGCCGAGATCGCCGCCATTGCCCCGCCGGAAGAGCGCCTGGCCGACCGCCAGGGCCCGCTGCGCCTGCTGGTGGTGGGCGGCAGCCTGGGCGCGCAGGCGCTGAACGAGATTCTGCCGCGGGCCGTGGCCTTGCTGCCGGCGGCGTTGCGGCCCGAGGTGCGCCACCAGTGCGGCGAACGCCATGTCGAGGCGGCGCGCGGGCACTATGCCGCGGCAGGCGTGGATGCCGAGGTGATTCCCTTCATCGCGGACATGGCCGAGGCCTACGCCTGGGCGGACCTGGTGGTGTGCCGCGCCGGTGCGCTCACCGTGGCCGAACTGGCCGCGGCCGGCTGCGCCAGCATCCTGGTGCCCTATCCGCATGCGGTGGACGACCACCAGACCGCGAACGCCCGCTATCTCAGCGAGGCCGGTGCCGCCCTGCTCATGCCGCAAACCCGGCTGACGCCGGAAGCGCTGGCCGAACGGCTGCAGGGTTTCGCACGGGATCGTGCCTGCCTGCTCGACATGGCGCGTGCGGCGCGCGGCCGGGCGCGTCCCGATGCGGCGCGGGAAGTCGCCGAACTCTGCCTGCAGGCCGCAGGAGGTGCCGCATGATGGCGCAGGCGGGAAGGACAGCGCCGGTCGAGGGCATGGGCCGGGTGCGGCGCGTGCATTTCGTCGGCATCGGCGGCGCCGGCATGGGCGGCATCGCCGAGGTGTTGCACAACCTCGGCTACCAGGTTCAGGGCTCGGACCTGCGCGACAACGCCGTGACCCGCCGGCTGGCCGGCCTGGGCGTGCAGGTGTTCCGGGGCCATGACGCTGCGCATGTCGAAGGTGCCGACGTGGTGGTGATCTCCACCGCCGTGCCGGCCGACAATCCGGAACGGGTCGCTGCCCGCGCGGCACGCATCCCGGTGGTACCGCGCGCCGAGATGCTGGCCGAACTCATGCGCTTCCGCTTCGGCATCGCCGTCGCCGGAACCCACGGCAAGACCACCACCACCAGCCTGGTGGCCAGCCTGCTGGCCGAAGGCGGGCTCGATCCCACCTATGTCATCGGCGGCCGGCTCAACAGCTCGGCCAGCCATGCCCGGCTCGGCAGCGGTCGCTTCCTGGTTGCCGAGGCCGACGAGAGTGATGCCTCCTTCCTCTACCTGCAGCCCATGGTCGCCGTGGTGACCAACATCGATGCCGATCATCTCGAAACCTACGAAGGCGACTACGGCCGGTTGCGCCGGACCTTCGTCGAGTTCCTCCATCACCTGCCCTTCTACGGCCTGGCCGTGCTGTGCCTGGACGATCCGGGGGTGCGCGAGATTCTGCCCGAGGTCACCCGTCCGGTGCGTACCTATGGCATCGAGGCCGCCGATGCCGACGTGCGTGGCCTCGATCTGGAACAGCGCGGGGCGCAAGTGCACTTCACGGTGGCGACCGGCGAGACCCGGTTCCCCGTCACGCTCAACATGCCCGGCCGCCACAACGTCCTCAACGCCCTTGCGGCCATCGCCATCGCGCTGGAACTGGGTGTCGAGGTCGCGGCCATCCAGCGTGCGCTGGAGGGCTTCGCCGGCATCGGTCGCCGCTTCCAGTCGCATGGTGAACGGCGCGCCCCGGCCGGTCCCGTGCTGCTGGTCGACGACTACGGACACCATCCGCGCGAGATCGCCGCGACCCTGGATGCCATCCGCAAGGGCTGGCCGAACCGGCGTCTGGTGGTGGCCTTCCAGCCCCATCGCTATACCCGGACCCGCGACCTGTTCGAGGACTTCGTGCAAGTGCTGTCCGAGGTCGACGTGCTGCTGTTGTGCGAGGTCTATCCGGCCGGCGAGGCGCCCATTGCCGGTGCCGACGGCCGCGCACTCTGTCGTGCCATCCGCGCGCGCGGACAGGTCGATCCGGTTTTCGTGGAAACGGTTTCGGAACTGCCGGGCGTGCTCGAGGGCGTGCTGGCAGGGGGTGATCTGCTGCTGACCCTGGGTGCCGGTGACATCGGCACCGTGCCGGGCCGGCTGGAAGAGGCCTGGCCGTCGGCGGCCGGTGCCCGGGAGGTGTGAGCATGGACCAGGTACGTTCCAGACTGCGTCTGCACATGGGTTGTGGCGAGTCGCTGTGCGGCCGCTGGCTGCGGCTGCGCAGCAAGCCGGGGCGCGGTGGCAAGTGGGCGCATCAGGTATGCGTGCGCGGCCTGCGCCGAAGCGGGGGGAAGCCCAGGGCATGATGGCCATGCAGGACGACAGCCGGCTGCGCGGCGAACTGCGCCGCAACGAGTCCATGGCGCGCCACACCAGCTGGCGGGTCGGCGGGCCGGCGCGTCTCTGGTACCGCCCGGCGGACCTTGCCGATCTGGCGCAGTTCCTGCGCGGCCTGGATCCGGCCGAGCCGCTGTACTGGGTGGGGCTGGGCAGCAACCTGCTGGTGCGTGACGGCGGCATCGACGGCGTGGTCGTCGCGCCCTTCGGGGGGCTCGACCGACTGTCGTTGCTGGATGACCGCTGCATTCGTGCCGAGGCCGGTGTGGCCTGCAACAAGGTGGCGCGCTTCGCTGCCCGCCATGGCCTGGTCGGCGGCGAGTTCCTGGCCGGCATCCCGGGCACCCTTGGCGGCGCGCTGGCCATGAACGCGGGCGCCTTCGGCGGCGAGACCTGGAGCCATGTGCGGGCGGTGGAGACCCTCGACCGCCACGGCGAGCTGCACAACCGCGCACCGGAGGACTTCGAGATCGGTTATCGCCAGGTGAAGGGGCCGGTGGACGAGTGGTTCGTGGCCGCGCATCTCGAGTTCGAGCCCGGCGACGTGGCCGCAGGCCAGGCGCGCATCCGCGAACTGCTGGAACGGCGTGGCGCGACCCAGCCCACGAGCGAGCCGAGCTGCGGCTCGGTGTTCCGCAATCCGCCGGGCGATCACGCCGCGCGGCTGATCGAGGCCTGTGGCCTGAAGGGGGCATGCGAGGGTGGGGCCTGCGTTTCCGAAAAGCATGCCAATTTCATCATCAACACCGGCACCGCGACGGCCGCGGACATCGAACGGCTGATCGCGCGGGTGCGGGAAACGGTGGCGCGCGAGCAGGGGGTGCAGCTCGAGCCCGAGGTGCGGATCGTGGGAGAGCCGGCATGAATGCGCGGCCCGATGCCGCGGCCTTCGGGCGGGTGGCGGTGCTCGCCGGCGGGCGTTCCGCCGAGCGCGCCATTTCGCTGCGCAGCGGCGAGGCCGTGCTCGAGGCGTTGCTGGCGCGCGGGGTCGATGCCGAGATGCTGGACCCCGCCGAGCGGGACGCGCTGGAGGCGCTGGCCGCCGGCAACTACGACCGTGCCTTCGTCATGTTGCATGGCCGCGGGGGCGAGGACGGCGTCATCCAGGGCGCGCTCGAAACCTGGAGCGTCCCCTATACCGGCAGCGGCGTGCTGGGCTCGGCGCTGGGCATGGACAAGATTCGCTGCAAGCAGATCTGGCAGGCCGGTGGCCTGCCGACGCCGGAGTTTCTGGTGGCACGCAGTGAGGCGGACCTGGCGCAGGTGCAGGCGCTGGGCCTGCCGGTGATGGTCAAGCCGGCGCGCGAGGGCTCCAGCATCGGCATGAGCCGGGTGGCGGCGATGGACGAGCTGCCCGCGGCCTGGGCGCTGGCGCGCGACTACGACCGCGAGGTGCTGATAGAACGCTGGATCGAGGGCTGCGAGTACACCGTGGCCCTGCTCGGCGATCGCGCCCTGCCCGCGATTCGTCTGGAGACGCCACACGCCTTCTACGACTATGCCGCCAAATACGAGGCGAACACCACCCGTTATCACTGCCCCTGTGGCCTGGACCGGATAGCCGAAGGGGAAATGCAGGCGCTGGCACAGCAGGCCTTCGCGGCGGTGGCGGCAACGGGCTGGGGCCGGGTGGACTTCATGGTCGACGGCTGCGGCCGGCCCATGCTGATCGAGGTAAACACCGTACCCGGCATGACCGATCACAGCCTGGTGCCCATGGCCGCGCGTGCGGCCGGTCTTGAATTCGAGGACCTGGTGCTGGAGATCCTGGCCACCAGTCTTGTTCGGGAGGTGGGCTGACATGGCGCGCCGACCGGCAGGGCAGGCCAGCCGCAGGCAGACCGATGCCGACCAGCAGGCGCGTTGGGGTGCGGTGCTGCGGCTGTTGCTGTGGGGTGTCACCGGTGTCGCGCTGGCCGGGGGGCTGGCGGCTGCCGTCTGGTGGGCGCGTGATCCCGCGAATCTGCCGCTGCGCACGCTGGAGATCAGCGGTGAGCTGCGCCATCTCGATCGGGCGGAGATCGCCGCCGCCATCGGCGAGGCCGCCCGTGGCGGTTTCTTTACCGTCGACGTCGAGGCGGTGCGCGGCCACGCCGAGGCCCTGCCCTGGGTACGCAGCGCGCGCGTCCGTCGTATATGGCCGGATCGGCTGCGGGTGGAGATCGAGGAACAGCAGCCGGTGGCGCGCTGGGGCGAGCGGGCGCTGCTGAACGCGGCGGGCGAGCGCTTCACGCCGCCGGCGACCGACATCGACACGGCTCTGCCCCGGCTGCAAGGGCCGGAGGCGCTGAGCGAGCGGGTGATGCGGCGCTATGTGGCCATCCGTCGCCAGCTCGCGGGCATTGGCCGCAGCGTGCGCAGCCTGACCCTGACCGAGCGGCGGGCGTGGCGGCTGGAACTGGACAACGGCGTGCTGCTGAACCTGGGCCGCGAGGATACCGAGCGGCGCATGCAGCGCTTCGTGCGCGTGTATCCAGGGCTGGTGGCCGCGGCGGGCGTGGAAATGCAGACGGTGGACATGCGCTACAGCAACGGATTTGCCGTGCGCTGGCAGGAGCGGCAGCAGACCGCTCCCGGGCAGGAGGGCTGACAGGAACATGTCCAAGCGATCGGAGAAGAGCATGATAGTGGGCCTCGATATTGGGACCTCGAAGGTGGTGGCCATTGTCGGCGAGGTACTGCCCGACGGCGAGATCGAGATCATCGGCATCGGCTCCCATCCCTCGCGGGGGATGAAGAAGGGCGTGGTGGTCAACATCGAATCGACCGTGCATTCCATTCAGCGCGCGGTGGAGGAGGCCGAGCTGATGGCCGGCTGCCAGATCCATTCGGTGTTCGCCGGCATCGCCGGCAGCCACATCCGCAGCCTCAACTCGCACGGCATCGTCGCCATCCGCGACAAGGAGGTGACCCAGGGCGACGTCGAGCGGGTGATCGACGCCGCCCGCGCCGTGGCCATTCCGGCTGACCAGAAGATCCTGCACATCCTTCCCCAGGAATTCATCATCGACAACCAGGAAGGCATCAAGGAGCCGGTCGGCATGTCCGGCGTGCGCCTGGAGGCCAAGGTGCACCTGGTCACCGGTGCGGTGAGCGCGGCACAGAACATCATCAAGTGCGTGCGCCGCTGTGGCCTGGAGGTCGACGACATCATCCTGGAGCAGCTGGCCTCGAGCTATTCGGTGCTCACCGAAGACGAAAAGGAGCTGGGCGTCTGTCTGGTCGACATCGGCGGCGGTACCACCGACATCGCCGTCTTCACCGAGGGCTCCATCCGCCACACCGCGGTCATTCCCATTGCCGGCGACCAGGTCACCAACGACATCGCCGTGGCCCTGCGCACGCCGACCCAGCATGCCGAGGAGATCAAGATCAAGTATGCCTGCGCGCTCACCCAGCTGGCGACGCCCGACGAGACCATCGAAGTGCCCAGCGTGGGCGATCGGCCGGCGCGCCGGCTGGCACGGCACACCCTGGCCGAGGTGGTCGAGCCGCGCTACGAGGAGCTGATGAGCCTGATCCAGACCGAGCTGCGCCGCAGCGGCTTCGAGGATCTGATCGCGGCCGGCATCGTGCTCACCGGCGGCAGTTCCAAGATGGAAGGCCTGGTCGAGCTGGCGGAAGAGGTGTTCCACATGCCGGTGCGGCTGGGCGCACCGCAGTATGTCGCCGGGCTGTCCGATGTGGTGAGGAATCCGATCTACGCCACCGGCGTGGGTCTGCTGCTGTTTGGCCACCAGAACCGCCATCGGCGGACGCTGGACGGCCACGGTGGCGGTTTCAGGGGTGTATGGGAACGCATGAAGAGCTGGTTCCAGGGCAATTTCTGAAGGGGCCTCTGCGGCCGGCGAAACGGCGGCCGGAGGCAGACATGCAGTTGGAGTAGTAGTGGCCAGGCGGAGTCGAGTCGCCGTGGAAGGGCGGCCGGTTCCGGATTTTCAACAGAGGAGACGAGACCATGTTTGAACTGATGGATGCATACAGCCAGAACGCTGTGATCAAGGTCATGGGGGTCGGCGGTGGCGGCGGCAACGCCCTGCAGCACATGATCCAGGCCAATATCGAGGGCGTGGATTTCATCTGTGCCAATACCGACGCCCAGGCACTGCAGAACATCGGCGCGCCGCTGTCTCTGCAGCTGGGCACGGGCATCACCAAGGGCCTGGGGGCCGGTGCCAATCCCGAGGTGGGCCGGCAGGCAGCGATGGAAGATCGCGAGCGCATTGCCGAGGTCATCGAGGGTTCGGACATGCTGTTCATCACCGCCGGCATGGGTGGCGGGACCGGAACGGGTGCCGCTCCGGTGGTAGCACAGGTGGCGCGCGATCTGGGTATTCTCACCGTGGCCGTGGTCACCAAGCCCTTCCCGTTCGAGGGCCGCAAGCGCATGGCGGTGGCCGAACAGGGCATCCGCGAACTCGGCGAATATGTCGATTCCCTGATCACCATTCCCAACGAGAAGCTGCTGTCGGTGCTGGGCAAGAGCGTCAGCCTGCTGGACGCCTTCAAGTCGGCGAACGATGTGCTACTCGGTGCCGTACAGGGTATTGCCGAACTCATCACCCGCCCCGGCCTGATCAATGTCGACTTTGCCGACGTTCGCACCGTGATGTCGGAGATGGGCATGGCGATGATGGGTTCCGGCATCGGCCGTGGCGAACAGCGTGCCATCGAGGCCGCCGAGGCAGCCATTGCCTCGCCGCTGCTGGAGGACGTCAACCTGCAGGGCGCGGCCGGCATCCTGGTGAATGTCACCGCCGGCATGGATCTTTCCATTGGCGAGTTCGAGGACGTCGGCAACACCATCAAGGAGTTTGCCTCCGAGAATGCCACCGTGGTGGTGGGCACCGTGATCGACCCGGAGATGAGCGACGAGCTGCGGGTTACCGTGGTCGCCACCGGTCTGGGTGCGGCACGCGCGCAGGCACAGCCCGAGCCGCAGGCCGAGGTGAAGCTGGTGGAAAAGAAGAAGAGCGGCGAGCTGGACTACCAGCAGCTGGATCGGCCGACGGTGATCCGCAAGCGCGCGGTGGCCGGGGCCGACAGTGCCGCCGCCCCGAACTACGAGGACGATCTGGAGTATCTGGACATCCCGGCCTTCCTGCGTCGTCAGGCCGACTGACCGCGTCAGCCGGCGCGGGACGCTGCTGCCATCGCGTCTGGCCGCGAGGGCAGGGTGTCCCTGCCAGGTTTCCGCGGCGGGTCGCCGTCCACCTCGTCTCGTCTCCTCGGGTGGCGGCCCGCCGCGGAATTTTCATTTCAAAGCTGGTGCTTCAGTAGTCGTGCGCCATGTCACGGCCGATGGAGCCACCCAGGATCACGCCCGCAGCGGTGGCCACATCCTTGCCGCGTCCCTTCCCCATCTCATGACCGATCAGGCCGCCAACGATGCCGCCCAGGATCATCGGCGTTGCCGAGCGATACTCGCCCGAACTGCGATGGTAGGGATAGGGTGCGGCATGGCGTTCGATGACCACCCGTTCCCGGTAGCGCGGGCGCTCGTGATAGACATGATGCTCGACGCGGCGCGGCGGCCCGTACTCGCCGTAATAGTTGTTGATGATCACCTTGCGCTTGTGGTGGCCGTGATGGTAGCCACGATCATGGTCCTCGTAGCGATCGTAACGGTCGTGGCCGCGATGGTCGGCCTGTGCCAGCGGCATGGTGAACAGTGCCGCGAGGCCCAGCAGTGCGGTAAGCAGATTGCGCTTGGGGGTGTTCATGGCGTCCTCCTTTCCGGGGGTCCGGTCTTGTCACGCTGCCAGACTACGACCGGGATGCTGAACGGCCCCTGAACGCCGGTTCTGCAGCCGGTGACCCCTGCTGCGGCCGGTTCGGTAGCGCTGTACGTACCGCCCTGCGGAGATCAGGCAGTGCCTGCGGACGCGGTGGCCGGCCACCCACGTCGGGCGAGATAACGTTTGAGCATCAGCGCGTTGCGGAAGGCATGGCCCTCGGCATCATTGTTGAAGTAGGCGTGTACGCCGATGCCCTGCGCCAGCCAGCCGACAATGCGCCGGGCCGTTGCAGCGAGTTTCTGGGGCGAGTAGGGCTGGCTGTAGTCCTGGCCGTGGAAGCGCAGGTAGGTCCAGTCGGCGGTGAGTCGCAGCGGGTGCGCGGGGATGAGGTCATGCAGGCACAGGGCGACACGCCGTGCCTCGAGGCGTGCGTAGAGGGCCGCGTCGAGCCAGCGCGCGTCGCGGACCTCCAGGGCGAAGTCCAGATCCTCGGGCAGCAACTTCAGGAACTCGTCGAGCCGGTTCCAGTCAGGCCGCCAGCGCGGCGGCAGCTGGATCAGGATGGGTCCCAACGTGGCCCCGAGCAGACGCGCCCGCTCGAGGAAGCGCTCGAGTGGTTCGGCCACCTCGTGCAAACGACGCCGGTGGGTGATCTGTCCGCTCAGCTTGAGGGCGTAGCGGAAGCCCTCGGGCGCGGCCTCGCGCCAGCGCCGGAAGCTCTCGGCCGAGGGCAGGCCGTAGAAGGTGTTGTTGATCTCGACGCTATCGAAGTGGCGCGCATAGAAGGCGAACCACTCGCGTTCCGGCAGCCCTGCCGGATACACGGGTCCGCGCCAGTGCGGATAGCGGTACCCGGAGGTACCGATCCGCAGTGCCGGCTGCGGGCCGGGCGCCGTCACATGTAGGCCACGGCCTCGGTTCCCGGGTTGGGCAGGCCGGCGATGCGCCAGGCCTCGCGTACGCTGCCGCCGAACAGGGTTTCGAGGCAGTGATGCGGCTGCTGCGTCTCGTGGCAGATGTGGTGCGGGGCGGGCAGGCCGTGGGCCTTTTCCCAGTGCCGGCGCAGGGCCCGGATCACCGCCCAGTGGGCATCGGTGAGCGGGCCGATGCCGTCGGCCTCGGCCAGCCGGTTGGCCACCACCTCGTTCCACTGTTCGGGGTCGATCAGGAAGCCGTCGGCATCGACAGCGATGTTCAGGCGTTCGGTATCCGCGTTCATGGCTGGCAACCTCCTCGGTGACTCCGGGATTGGGGCCGGCTCGCGGCCGGCGCTGGCGGCCGCGAGCGGATGCCTTTATCAAGTCATAGGTGCTCGCGGCTCCGGGATCAAGGGTTGCACGCGTTCCGGCTATAATGTCGGCGTTTGCAACCGAATAGGGAGGTGAACAATCATGGGAAAGGGTGATGCCCGTACCCGCCGGGGCAAGATCTGGCGGGGGACCTACGGGAACAGCCGGCCCCACCGCCGCAAGGGCCGGTTCGGCAAGCGTTCCTGAGCCCTGCCCCCGGTCGCGGCCCCCGGGGAGCGCGGCCGGGTTGCACCTTCCCTGTGCGCGTGCCCTGTGACGGGGCGCACAGTTTCCCCTTCGCGTCCTTGCCGGGTGCGGCCGGGCCTGTCACAGTCTCTCCATGCATCCGTCCCATCGCTGGAACGGAAATTGCCTCATGTCCCTGAAGCCCCGTCGGGGCAGGCAGTTGCAGCAGGATTCCGGCGTGTTTGCATCTTTTCGGTGCAAAAACCCTGTGTTAACATTCGGCAACTTTGGACTCGGTGCATCCCTGGCGCCGGAACCGCCTAGAGGAATCAACGGGATAATGATCCGTCAACGCACGCTCAAGAACGTGATCCGGGCGACCGGCGTAGGACTGCACACAGGCGAGAAGGTTTATCTGACGTTGCGACCGGCGGCGCCGGACACCGGCGTCATCTTCCGCCGTGTCGATCTCCCCGAACCGGTCGAGATCAAGGCCAGTCCGGAAAACGTCGGCGATACCCAGCTGTCCACCACGCTGACCAATGGCGAGGTGCGCATCTCCACCGTCGAGCATCTGCTGTCGGCCTTCGCCGGGCTGGGGATCGACAATGCCTACGTGGACCTGAGCGCGCCGGAAGTGCCCATCATGGACGGCAGCGCCGGTCCCTTCGTGTTCCTGGTGCAGTCCGCCGGCATCGAGGAACAGAACGCGCCCAAGCGCTTTATCCGCATTCGCAAGCCGGTGCGCGTCGAGGACGGCGACAAGTGGGCCCGCTTCGAGCCCTTCGACGGCTTCAAGGTCGGCTTCACCATCGACTTCGATCATCCCGCTTTCAGCGAACGGGCGCAGTGTGCCGAGGTCGATTTTTCCACCACCTCGTTCGTGCGCGAAGTCAGCCGTGCGCGCACCTTCGGCTTCATGCGCGACATCGAACGCCTGCGCGAGCGCAGGCTGGCGCTGGGTGGCAGCCTGGACAATGCCATCGTGGTCGACGATTACCGGGTGCTGAACGAGGACGGGCTGCGTTACGAGGACGAATTCGTCAAGCACAAGATCCTCGATGCCATCGGCGATCTCTATCTGCTGGGGCACAGTCTCATCGGTGCCTTCCATGGCCACAAGTCGGGGCATGCCCTGAACAACCGCCTGCTGCGCGAACTGATCGCCGATGCCGATGCCTGGGAAGAGGTGACCTTCGAGGATGCCGGCCGCGCGCCCATCTCCTTCCTGCAGCCGGTTCCCGTTTCCTGATTTCCCCTCGTGGGGGCGCACACTGCGTCCTGGCCGGCCGGTCAGGGCGTTTTCGGTCGGGCGTGGCGGGCGAGACGCCGCAGGGCGGCCGCCAGCTTTTCGTCGCCGATACTGGTGGCGGTCCCTTCCAGCGCCCGTGCCGCCTCGTCACCGAGGCGGGGGCGCCCGCGGCGCGGCTGCGGTCGTTCCGGCGGCAGGACGCGCACCCCGACCTGCGCCACTTCCAGGCCGTGTTCCCGTGCCAGGCGGCGCTTCAGGTCACCCAGGTGAAACCGCAGGCGCGCCGACCATTCAGGGGATTCCACGAACAGAATCAGTTGCTTGCTGGAGAGATTGCCGACCCGGACCCGGCCCGAGAACTCCAGTGGCAGCAGGGCCTCGATGGCCCGGCCGAGGCGCATCAGGCGACGACTGCGATCGGCCAGGCGGGCGAAGCCGGTTTTGCCAACCGGTTCAAGAAAACGCCCTATAGAAACGGGTCCGCGGGACGACATCTTCAATGTGGCATCAAATTTGTAAACGGGATGTGAAAACCTTAGAGTATCGGCCAGCCGTATGAACGTGATCCTGTTCACCAATGTACATGGACGCCCGGGAAGCCTCAATCTGAGCCGGCCCGCGGTCTATCTGTCCCTGTTCGGCGGGCTGCTGCTCGTCGCCGCGCTGCTGGTCTGGCTCGGGTTTTCCTGGGGTACGCGCACTGCGAAGGTCGAACCCACGGCCGTGATCGCCGACTGGCGCGCCGATGTCGAGGCGCAGCAGCGCGCGCTGGACCAGGCCAGGCGCCAGACCGAGGCGCATCTGGATGCGTTGGCGCTCAAGCTCGGCCAGATCCAGAGCCAGGTGCTGCGGCTGGAAGGCCTGGGTCAGCGGCTGGTCGAGATGGCCAAGCTGGACAAGGGTGAGTTCGATTTCGGAAAGCTGCCGCCCCTGGGGGGGCCCGAGGCGGCCTCGCGGCTGCCGTCGGCGGATCTGCCCGAGCTGAACAACGAGCTGGAACAACTGGCCCGGGTGCTCGAGGATCGCGAACAGCAGCTTTCGGCGCTGGAATCCCTGATCCTCGATCGCGAGCTGCGCCGTCAGGGCGTGCCCGCTGGCCGGCCCGTCGCCAGCGGCTGGTTGTCCTCGCCCTTTGGCAAGCGCACCGATCCCTTCACCGGCCGCCAGGCCTGGCACGAGGGCGTGGATTTTGCCGGCAAGCTGGGTTCCGAGGTCGTGGCGGTCGCCGCCGGCGTAGTCACCTGGTCGGGCAAGCGCTCCGGCTACGGTACGCTGGTCGAGATCAACCATGGCAACGGCTATGTCACCCGCTACGGCCACAACCGGGTCAGTCTGGTCAAGGTTGGTGATCGCGTGACCCCGGGCCAGGTCATTGCCCTGATGGGCTCTACCGGCCGTTCCACGGGGCCGCATGTGCATTTTGAAGTGCTCAGGAACGGCAAGCCGGTGAACCCGGCGCGATTCGTCTGGACCCGGCGCAAGTCCTGATCCCCGAAATCCCTTTCTTCACACGGCCTTCGCCATGCACGGCGGGGGTCGTTTGCGGTATCATGCGGCCTTCCGTTCCGGGCCCTCTATTGGCAGGTCAATGGTCAGCAAGCTTCTCAGAAAGGTCTTCGGCAGTCGCAATGATCGACTGATCAAGCGCATGTCCAGGACGGTCGACCGCATCAATGCGCTCGAGCCGGACCTGGAAAAGCTGGACGACGCGGCCCTGCGCGCCAAGACCGATGAATTCCGCCGACGCCTGGATCAGGGCGAGTCACTCGACGACCTGTTGCCCGAGGCCTTTGCCGTGGTGCGCGAGGCCGGCAAGCGGGTGCTGGACATGCGCCACTTCGACGTGCAGCTCATCGGCGGCATGGTGCTGCACTCCGGCAAGATCGCCGAGATGCGGACCGGCGAAGGCAAGACCCTGGTGGCGACCCTGGCGGCCTATCTCAATGCCCTGCCCGGCAAGGGCGTGCACGTGGTGACGGTCAACGAGTACCTGGCGCGCCGCGACGCAGCCTGGATGGGCAGGCTCTACGAATTCCTGGGCATGTCCACCGGCGTGGTGGTACCCGGCATGGGGCCGGAGGAGAAGCGCGCCGCCTATGCCGCCGACATCACCTACGGCACCAACAACGAGTTCGGCTTCGACTACCTGCGCGACAACATGGCCTTCCGCCTGGAAGACAAGATGCAGCGCGAGCTGAATTTCGCCATCGTCGACGAGGTGGACTCCATCCTCATCGACGAGGCACGCACGCCGCTGATCATTTCCGGTCCCACCGAGGACAGCACCGAGCTCTATGTGAAGATCAACGAGCTGATTCCAGGGCTCACTCGCCAGCAGGAAGAGGACGGTCCGGGCGACTACAGCGTCGACGAAAAGAACAAGCAGGTCCATCTGACCGAGGAAGGCCACGAAAAGGTCGAGCGGCTGCTCACCGAGGCGGGGCTGCTCGCCGAGGGCGAGAGCCTGTACGACGCCGGCAACCTGATGCTCATGCATCACCTCATGGCCGGGCTGCGCGCCCATGCCCTGTTCCAGCGCGACGTGGACTATATCGTGCAGAATGGCGAGATCGTCATCGTCGACGAGTTCACCGGCCGAACCATGCCGGGGCGGCGTTGGTCGGAGGGGCTGCATCAGGCGGTCGAGGCCAAGGAAGGGGTGCCCATCCAGAACGAGAGCCAGACCTACGCCTCCATCACCTTCCAGAACTATTTCCGCCTCTACGACAAGCTGTCGGGCATGACCGGCACCGCGGATACCGAGGCCTACGAGTTCCAGCAGATCTATGGTCTGGAAGTGGTGGTCATCCCCACCCACCGACCCATGGTGCGCAAGGACATGGGCGATCTGGTGTTCCTCACCCAGCGCGAGAAGTTCGACGCCATCATCGAGGACATCCGCGACTGCCGCGAGCGCGGCCAGCCGGTGCTGGTCGGCACCACCTCGGTCGAGGCCTCCGAGTATCTGTCGAAGCTGCTGAAGAAGGCCGGCATCCCGCACGAGGTGCTGAACGCCAAGCAGCACGAGCGCGAGGCGCACATCGTCGCCCAGGCCGGTCGCCCCGGCGCGGTGACCATTGCCACCAACATGGCCGGCCGCGGTACCGACATCGTGCTCGGCGGCAGCCTGGATGCCGACATCGAGGCACTGGGCGAGAACCCCGATCCGGCCGAGGTCGAGCGCGTCAAGCGCGAGTGGCACGAGCGCCATCAGCAGGTGCTGGAGGCCGGCGGCCTGCACATCATCGGCACCGAGCGCCACGAGTCGCGGCGCATCGACAACCAGTTGCGCGGCCGTTCCGGCCGCCAGGGCGATCCGGGTTCCAGCCGGTTCTATCTTTCGCTGGAAGACAATCTGATGCGCATCTTTGCCTCCGACCGGGTGTCTGCGCTGATGCAGAAACTGGGCATGCAGGAGGGCGAGGCCATCGAGCATCCCTGGGTGACCAAGGCCATCGAGAATGCCCAGCGCAAGGTGGAGGCGCACAACTTCAACATCCGCAAGCAACTGCTCGAGTACGACGACGTTGCCAACGACCAGCGCCGCGTCATCTACCAGCAGCGTGCCGAGCTGATGGCCGCGGACGACATCTCCGACAGCATCGAGGCCATGCGCGAGGACATGGTCAACGCCATGGTGGATACCTACATCCCGCCGGGCAGCCTGGACGAACAGTGGGACGTGGCCGGCCTGGAGAAGGCCATCGAGGAGGAATTCGGCGAGCGCATGGACATCCGCGGCTGGCTGGAGTCGGATCCCGAGCTGCACGAGGAGACGCTGCGCCGGAAGATCCTGGACACCCTGGTCGAGGCCTATCGGGAAAAGGAACGCCAGGCCGGTCCCGAGGTCATGCGCCACTTCGAGAAGCAGGTCATGCTGCAGGTGCTGGATCAGGCCTGGAAGGAGCACCTGGCGGCCATGGACTATCTGCGTCAGGGCATCGGCCTGCGCGGCTATGCGCAGAAAAATCCCAAGCAGGAGTACAAGCGCGAGGCCTTCGAGATGTTCAGTGCCATGCTCGACCGCATCAAGCACGACGTCGTCGGCATCGTGTCCAAGGTGCAGGTGCGCGCCGAGGAAGACGTGGCCGCGGTCGAGGCCCAGCGGCGGCAGAACGTGGAGATGGAGTTCCGCCATGCCGCGCCGAATGCCCCCGCTGCCGGGCCACAGGCCGAGGCGCCTGCCGAGGGTGAGGCCGCCGAGGCGCCCTTCGTCCGCGGTGGCCGCAAGATCGGTCGTAACGAACCCTGTCCCTGCGGTTCGGGCAAGAAATACAAGCACTGCCATGGAAAGCTTCAGTGAGGCATGAGGCGTGAGGTGTAAAAGACCGTTTGGCCAGGGGATCCCACGAAAGTACCCGGGCGTACTCGGATATTTCTGGCGCACGCCTCACTTCTCACGTTTCACCGCCCCGAAACAACATGGCTGTCGGACTGAAGGCGCCTGACCGTCTGCGCGCCGTGCCCGGCGTGCGTCTCGCTGCGGTGGAGGCGGGCATCCGTTATGCCGGTCGCACTGACCTGGTACTCATGGAAATCGCCGGGGGTGCTTCTGCGGCCGGGGTATTCACCCGCAATGCCTTCTGCGCCGCGCCGGTGGTGGTGGCGCGCGAGCATCTGGGCGCGGCCGCACCGCGCTATCTGGTCATCAATAGCGGCAATGCCAATGCCGGTACCGGCGCCCCGGGTCTTGCCGATGCCCGTCGCACCTGCGCCGAGCTGGCGACCCGCGCCGGCGTCGACGCATCGGAGGTGCTGCCCTTTTCCACCGGCGTGATCGGCGAGCCCTTGCCCATGGAACGGCTGATCGGGGGTCTGGATCCGGCCCTGGCGGCGCTGCGCGAGGATGCCTGGCTGGAGGCGGCCGCGGGCATCATGACCACCGATACCCTGCCCAAGGGCGTGTCCCGCACGCTCGAAATCCGGGGACAGACGATCACTGTCACCGGCATCGCCAAGGGCGCGGGCATGATCCGCCCCGACATGGCCACCATGCTGGCCTTCGTGGCCACCGATGCGGCCGTGCCGCGCGAACGCCTGCAGGCGCTGCTGCACACGGCCATGGCTGCCTCCTTCAACCGCATCACCGTCGATGGCGACACCTCCACCAACGATGCCTGCCTGCTGGTGGCCACCGGGGCCTGCGGCGTGACGCCCGAGGGCGAGGACTGGGGCCGGTTCGCCGAGGCGGTGACCGACGTCTGCATCCGGCTCGCCCAGGCCATCGTCCGCGACGGCGAGGGCGCCACCAAGTTCGTCACCATTGAGGTCAGCGAGGGGCGCGATACGGCCGAATGCCTGCAGGTGGCCTACACCGTGGCTCACTCGCCGCTGGTCAAGACCGCGCTGTTCGCCAGCGATCCCAACTGGGGACGCATCCTCGCCGCTGTGGGTCGTGCCGGACTCGACGCACTGGCGCTGGACCGCATCCGCATTCATCTGGGCGATGTCTGCATCGTGCGCGACGGCGGCCGCGCGCCGGAATACACCGAGGCAGCCGGCCAGGCGGTGATGGCGGCCGACGAGATCCTGATCCGCATTGCGCTGGGCCGCGGCGAGGCGGTGGAGCGCATATGGACCACGGACCTCTCGCACGAGTATGTCCGCATCAATGCCGAGTACCGCAGCTGAGGCGGAGGTACGGGTCGCGGCCGCGGTCATCGTCGGCCACGACGGCCGCGTCCTCCTCGCCCGGCGTCCCGACCATGTCCACCAGGGCGGCCTGTGGGAGTTCCCGGGCGGCAAGCTGGAACCGGGCGAGTCGCCGCGCGCGGCCCTGATACGCGAACTGTCGGAGGAGCTGGGCATCCGCGTCACCCGGGCGCGGCCACTGATCCAGGTCCCGCATGCCTACCCGGACAAGCGCGTCCGGCTGCAGGTGTGGCGGGTCGAGGCCTGGGAAGGCGAGCTCCACGGCCGCGAGGGGCAGCCCCTGCGGTGGGTCGAACCCGATGCCCTGCCGGGCCTCGATTTCCCGGCCGCCAACCGCCCTATCGTCACGGCCGCGCGTCTGCCCGATCGCTATCTGATCACCCCTTCGCCGACTGACCCGGACCCCTTCCTGACGCGACTCGATGCCCTGCTCGACGCCGGCGCGCGGCTGATGCAGTTGCGTGCCCCCGGCCTGCCCCCCGCCGAGTGGGGGGCGCTCGCCGAGGCCGTGGCCGAACGCTGCGCGCGCAAGGGCGCGCGCCTGCTGCTCAACCGGGACATCGAGGGCGCTCGCCGCCTGGGCGTGGGCGTGCACCTGAGTGCGGCCCAGCTGGCGCAACTGCCGACGCGGCCGCTGCCGCCGGAGCAATGGGTGGGTGCCAGTTGCCATGATGTCCGCGAACTGGCGCGCGCCGAGGCACTGGGCGTGGACTTCGCGGTACTCGGGCCGGTCAAGCCGACGGCGACTCACCCCGAGGCAACACCGCTGGGCTGGGGTGCGCTTGCCGACTGCATCGCGGACCGCGCGCTGCCGGTCTACGCGCTCGGTGGCATGACGCCGGGGGATCTGGACGCGGCCTGGGCGGCGGGTGCCCAGGGCATTGCCGCAATCCGCAGCCTGTGGGACGGGGACTGATGCGGGCCGGTCTCGCAGCGTGGCTGCTGTCGATGCTGCTGTTCGGCTGCGGGACAGAGGCGCGCGTGCTGCCGATGATGGTCGAAGCGGGCTGCGATGCCGCCGCCGGCCCCTGTGGTGCCGAGGGGGAGGCCCTGTCGATCCGTTTCCGGCTCGGCGCGCCCGTTCGACCGCTGTCACGCTTCGACATCGAACTCGTCGCCGAGGGGCCTTCGGCTGGACGCATAGCCCAGGTGGAGGTCTGGTTCGAGATGGCGGACATGGACATGGGCCTCAACCGCTACCGGCTGGATGCCCGGGGCAAGGGGCGCTGGACCGGCGCGGCCATGTTGCCGGTCTGTACCAGCGGCCGTTCCGACTGGCGCGCGCGAGTGCGCGTCGCGGAGGCGCAGCGCACCTACGAGGCCGTGTTCCCTTTCCGTGTAAAAGGGCGCTGACCGAGCGGATCAGACCGGGTTGCCGCCGGACCCCTTTGTCCCGAAATCCGCCGCATCCGGGTTTTCAATGTCGGGTGGCCCCGGGATGCAGTGCTTTTCCGACAGCCATTCACCGAGATCGATCAACTTGCAGCGCTCGCAGCAGAAGGGCCGCCAGGGATTGTCGGCGTGCCAGCGGGCGGGCTGGCCGCAGGTGGGGCAGTTGACGGTGGGTATGGAACGGTTCATCAGATCACGCAACAGGCCATTTCGAAGGCCACGTCTTCGGTGGTCTGCACGGCGCGTTCGTTGACATTGGGCTGGGCCATGAATCGTACCGTGAAGCGGTGTCGCCCGCCGCTGATCTCGGCATACCAGGCGCTGCCGGCCGGCAGCGCGACGCGCACCATCTGGCAGGGCACGTTGGCATCCAGCGTCTTCTGGTAGAAGCCGGCAGGCGCCATCTCCGGGCGGAACAGGGTGCTGCTGCGGGTGAGTCGCAGGATGAGACGGATGGCGCGGCCGATCACGTCGAAGCATTCCAGCCAGATGGCGAGGTCGCGGATGCGCTCCTCGGCGGGCTGTTCCAGCCAGAAGTGATAGGCCGGCAGGTCGAACTCGCAGGTGCCGCCGGGAATGGCGCTGCGCTGCTGGATGGCGGACAGGAACTCGTTGCCCTTGAGGTGGGCGCCGATGGGGCCGTTGATGGCATGCAGTTCGTCGATCAGGCCGTCCAGCTCGTCGAGCAGGCCGTTGAGCTGGGCGCGGTCCACGTCCGGGTTGGCCTCCAGCCGCGCCAGGTTGGCGGTGTGGCGTTCCAGTTCCTTCATGACCTCGGTCTTGAGGTCCGAGCGGCCGAAGATGTTCATGATGTCCAGCAGGCTGTGCAGCGCCGCCCGGCTGTCCCAGGGCGCCGTGCCGCCCAGGTGATGGCGGATCTGCTGAAACAGGAACTCCAGTCGAAGGAAGGACCGGATCCGCTCGTTCAGCGGCTGCTCGTAGATGATCTTGTGGGACACGGGTGGGCGATCGGCCTGGCCGGGTGACGATCGGCCTATTGTCCACCAGCCCCCGGGTTCAGGCAAATGAGCGCCTGCGGCCTTCTCAGCGGGCGGATGGCCCCGTCCGTCCGGCGCCGGCGAGCGCCAGATAGTGCCCGTGCAGCTTCTCGATGTCCGCGCGCAGGTCGTCGAGGCTGCCGTCGTTGACCACCCGATCGTCCGCGGCCGCGCAGCGGGTTGCGCGATCGGCCTGGGCAGCCAGCATGGCCTCGGCCTCCGCGGCGGACAGGCCGTCGCGGCGCATCAGGCGCTCGCGCTGCAATGCCTCGGGCGCATCGATCACCAGCACCCGGTCGACCAGGTCCTGCCAGCCGGCCTCCACCAGCAACGGGATCACCAGCACTACGTAGGGCGCGTCCAGAGTCTCCAGCCGTGCCAGCAGGGCCTCGCGGATGCGGGGGTGCAGGATGGCCTCCAGTCGTGCCCGGGCCTCGGCATCGGCGAACACCCGTCGACGCAGACGCGGCCGGTCCAGCTCGCCGGCCGGCGTCAGCATTTCCGGTCCGAACGCACACACGATCTCCGCCAGCGCCTCGCTGCCCGGCGCGACCCGCTCGCGCGCGATGACATCGGCATCAATCACGGGCACGCCCAGCCCGGCGAACACCTCTGCCGCTGCCGACTTGCCGCTGGCGATACCGCCCGTGAGCCCGATCTTCAGCATGCGGGGATGATAGCGGAGTGGGGGAGGGGAAGGACAGGCGCAAGAGCAAGAGCGCCACGGAAGACACGGAATGCACGGAACGGGGGAATGCCACATGCGTAGCCTGGATGCAGGCCGGAATCCGGGATTCATGGCATCGATTTCCCCGGATTTCGCTGCGCTTCATCCGGGCCATTTTGCTGCATCGCCGGTCGATTGCCCCTGTAGTGATGGGCACGGCCCTTCAGGCCTTTGCCCATCCTACCCGGGGCGTTCCGGTAGGATGGACAAAGCGAAGCGTGCCCATCAATACACCTCACGCTTGCCGTAATGGTATGGACTCCCCCTCCCCTAAACGGCATCGATGTGCCAGATTGGTAGTGATTAAGTCCAATCGAACAGAGGAGGAAGAGTCCATGAGCGAGATTACCCGAGTTGGCGTAGATTTGGCA
>NZ_JALTON010000050.1 GCF_027000115.1 Thiohalobacter sp.
CCGCGCGCCGTGGTCGAGGAGGCCGAGGCGCGCGGGCTGCAGGTGTTCGACGCCACCTGTCCGCTGGTCACCAAGGTGCACATGGAGGTCGCCCGCCATGCCCGGGCCGGCATCGACTGCATCCTGATCGGGCATGCCGGTCATCCCGAGGTGGAGGGCACGCTGGGGCGTTACGACGGCAGCGGGGGCGGCGAGATGCACCTGGTCGAGTCGGTGGAGGACGTGGCGCGGCTGCAGGTGCGCGATCCCGGGCGGCTGGCCTATGTCACCCAGACCACGTTGTCGGTGGACGACACCGCCCGCATCATCGATGCCCTCCGCGAACGTTTTCCCGCCATCCGCGGGCCGCGCAAGGACGACATCTGCTACGCCACCCAGAACCGCCAGGACGCGGTCAGGCGGCTGGCCGGGGACTGTGATCTGGTGCTGGTGGTCGGCTCCCGCAACAGTTCCAATTCCAATCGTCTGCGCGAACTCGCCGAGCAGCGCGGCGTGCCCGCCCATCTCATCGACGATGCCAGCGAGATCGATCCCGCGTGGCTGGAGGGATGCGAGTGCGTGGGCGTGACCGCCGGGGCTTCGGCGCCCGAGGTGCTGGTCGGGGACGTGGTCGCCCGGCTCGAGGCCGCCGGCTATACGCTGGAAGAAGAACGCGGCGGGCAGCGCGAAACGGTCACCTTTGCGCTGCCACGGGCGTTGCGGATGAGCTGAGGGCTGGCCGGGTCAGCGTCCGGCCCAGCAGTCGGCCACGCTCTTGCCGCTGCCGCTACGACCCTTTACCCCGGTCTGGGTCAGTGTGAGGTTGCCGCAGGCGTCGGCGGACTGGCTGCTCGTGGGTGTTGCCGTGAGTGTGTAGGCCAGGCTGCCGTTGCTCAGAACCAGGGACAGGTTGTAGTGGGGGGTTCCGCCAGTCGCAGCTGCATCCTTCGGGCAAGTCGAGGGGATGCCGTTGGCACCCACTGCCGCGCCTGCATAGCTGTTGTTGGCCGAGTAGTAGCGTTCCAGGGCGCTGGCCGCCTCCAGCATGACCGCCGCGCAATCGGCGCGATTGGTCCGCAATACATGCTGCCGGTAGGAAGGGTAGGCCAGCGATGCCAGGATCGCGACAATGGCAACCACGATCATCAGTTCGATGAGGGTGAAGCCGCGTGCTCGTAAGGAGTGGGTCATTGTCATGTCTCTGTTCACCTGTCCGGGGTAAGGATCTGTCAGGGCGGTGGCGGCAGTGCCGAGCGTATACTGGGGAGTATCCATATTTCTTCGGCGCGGAGTTTGCCGTCTCCGTCCGTGGCATAACGGATGCCCAGTGTGTTCCCTTCCTTGAGGTCCACCAGAGAGGTGCGGCCCCTCGGTGAGTACACCTCTGTGTGGCTGTCGATGTAGAGCAGCAGGTCGTTGACGATCAGCCGGCCTCTCAGGGTATCGACCTCGGTCGCGATGCCCGCCACCGGGAATGACGGCGGATAGTGGGCCGGCCGTTCTGCCGCCGATGTCAATCCTGCGATCAGGAGCAGTGTGGTCATGGCGGTGCCTTGTAGAAAACGCATGTCGCTATCCTCGTGTCAGTTGGTGCAGTTCGCGTCAGTTGTCGCGCAGCGCAGCTCTTCCCAGGAGAAGCGGCCGGTGCCTATACCGCCGAGGTCCTTCATCACGGTTTTGTCCACCTCATCACCGGTCGTCACGTTGGTGCCCGAGGTATAACAATTATTGCCCATGCAAGCGGTCTCGGTGGGCATGCCGATCTTCGGGTCCAGGCGCATGCCGCCCGGCGCATTACCGTTGAGCTTGTCGAGGGCATCGACCACGCCGTCGTTGTTGAGATCGAACACCGGATCGGCAGGGCGGCCGCCGGACAGGAAATCCAGCGCCATGAACCAGCCGCTGCCGCCGCCGAGACAGGGATCTGCATCGGGGATGGTGGTGTTGAAGAGGACCACGCTGCCGCGCGCCAGCGGATTGGTGATTGAGCGCTCGCCGCTGTCCGGCAGGTCCACGTACCAGCCCTCATCCGGCGAAGTCTTGAGATAGTCCACCGTGTTGGCGGTCAGTTCGCGCGCATTGGCATTGGTGGTCGAGTTGGTGATGGTCTGGGCCACCAGGTCGCCACGGGTCAGGCTGTGGGTTCCGTGATCCCAGACCCCGTAGAAGGACTGGGTGGTGGTGCTGGTGGTGTCGGCAGAGACCAGGTACTGGCCGGTACCGAAGAGCACGATCAAGTTGGGTGCGTTGCTGGCCGAGGTGGTCACGTCCGTGTTGCCGACCACCTCCGGTTCGACCGTGATGGGCTGGCCGCTGGCTGCGGTGAACAGGGGTTTCGGGGTATTGCCCTGCTTGTAGGCGACCTTGCGGTTGCCGTTCGAGAGGTCGAACACCCAGAGGTTGCCCTTGAGATCGCCGGCATAGACCCGGTCCACGGTGCCGTCATTGTCGGAGTCGACGATGGCGGGCGTTGCCAGGCCATTGCGGTCGCTGGGCGAGCCGACGCCGGTGCAGATCACGTCGTAGTCGCTGCTGGACCAGATGCCGTCCAGCCCGTCCTCGATGTTGAGCACGAACAGCGCGGCCTCGCCGTCGCATACCGAGCCGGTGCCGCCAGTGGAGTTGTAGCCGTTGCCGACGATGACTACCCATTCCCCGCTGTTGTTGCCGGTCTTCTGGAGGGCGATCTTGGGTTCGCTGTAGGTGTAGCCGAGGTCCGGGTGGGTGAACTCCCACATCACGGTATCAGCGGGTGCGCTGCCGGTCTCGGAGAAGCCGCCGGGGTTGGTGACGTCGAGCGCGAACAGGCCACGCCCGCCGCCGCGCAGTCCGCCGACAAGGATGGTCTTCCAGCCGGTGCCGCCGGTCGGCGTGGTCTGGATGTAGGCGTCCGAGACGGTCGGTGACAGGTCCACGTAGAACAGGTGGTTGTACCCGGGTTCGGTCAGATAGTGCAGGCCCTCGGCGGCCCCGGTCGAGTACACCATGCTGGGGATATAGGCGAGGATTTCCTGCCCGTCGCTGGCGCGGAAGCCGTGCAGCATGCCGTCGTTGGCGCCCACATACACGGTGCCCGAGCGGTTCGCATAGTTGTTGCGGAAGTCGGCATAGGTCTGGCCGCTTGTGGTCGGGAAGGGCGCGGCGGCGGGGTAACTCAGTTCCGGCGCCCCCACGTAGACCGGTGCGGAGTGAACGATGTCGCCGAGCCGGCTGGCGCGGTCACGGAACGACTTGCTGGTAAAGCTGGTCCCGGTGCCCGCATCCACATAGTTGCAGGGATCGCTGGTGTTGGAGGCCTCGCAGCCCCGGTCCCCGCGGATGAAGCCCAGGCGCGCCAGGCCGGCAGCGACACTGTCCAGGGTGCCGCTGCTGTTGGTGCGCAGGTCATTCTGCTGGCTGCTGTCCAGGTCGTTCCACTGAAAGGCAACGCCGTCGGCGACAGACGGGTTATAGGTCAGGATGGTCCGGCTGGTCATGGCGTCCAGCTTGTTGGCGGCTGACCAGGACGAGGTGGAGGAGACAGCGCCAGTCACGGCATTCAGCGGAAAGGCGAGCAGATCACCGTCCCAGTCACCTGAATTGAACAGGGCGAGATAGAGCTCGGAGTTTGTATTGAGCGAGGTGGTGTTGAAGGCCACCGCGGCGGCCGAACCCTTGCGGCCGGCGATCTCCCCAAGGGCGTTGTTGAGGCCCGTGACCAGATCATCCGGCGTCTGGGCACTCAGGAAGGTGCCGCGGCCATTGTAGGCGGCATGCCAGAGGTCGTCTATGCGTTCGTCATCCTGGTTGTCGGTCGGATCCGGCCAGCCGGGGAAGCTTGCGGATGTCGGATCGTCGGTATTCGGGTCGAGTGTCCCGCTGAGGCCGAAGGCGATGCCGAAGGTGACCATGTGCTGTGCCGGATTCGGGTCCTCGGTAGTGGTGCGCACGAGGTTGTCATGTGTGGAGGGCTTGAGGTCGCGTTCGTAGTAGTGCATGGCGACATCCGCCAGGGTGTTGCTGAAGCTGTCGGCGTACGGGGCGCCATCGTAGGCGGTGTTGCCATCGCCATCGGTGTTGCCCACGCCGGGCGAACCGCCGTTCCAGTGGCCGTCTGTCACCAGGATGGAGAAATTCTGCTGGCAGGCGCCGCCCGCTGTCGGTCCGAGGATGGGAGAGCTGCTGCCTTCGTAAAGATCGCCAACGCGTTGAAGTGCAGTGCGTGCGGGCGTACCCGGGCAGGTGTTCCAGTCACATGGCAGGTTTAGCCCATACAGGGTCTGCAGGAAATTCGACTTGTTGGTGGTGTTGCTCATGCTGGCGGCGTTGATCTGGTTGCCGCCGTTGAAGATATCCAGCCCCATGCGTTTGTCATCGGTATTGTTGACAGCACTGCCCACTGCGTTCTTGCCGACATACTGCCGTTTGCGGTAATAGGTGAACCAGTTGGCGAAGTTCTGGATTTCTTCGGCGTATGTGCAGGTTGGGGCGGCAGCGCAGTCGGTGCGGTTTGCGCTGCCAGTGTAGGTGGAGCCAGGCCTGATCTCGACCAGGGTCCGGCCATCGGTAGTGTCCACGACGCCGTTGCCATTGGTGTCGGTCCAGGTGTAGTAGCGGGCCGGGAAGATGGTTTCCTGGTACCAGCCAAGGTTCGCCGTGTAGTTCAGGAAGGTGAAGTTCTGGGTAAGATCCATGGTTGCCGTGCCGTTCGGGTCGACCGGCGCGGCGGTCGGACTGGCATCGGCGTACAGGTTGTTGTTGCTGGTGTCCTTGCCGGGCCAGGGCCTGTACGTAATTTCAGGGTTGTAGTAAAGCGCATTGTAGTTGTGGTTTCGGGTGCGCCAAGCGCCGGAAACACTGGTTTCAGCGGGTGTGGTGTAGGGGAAGCAGCCCTGCCGCGATCCACTTGTGCACGAGCTGCCAGAGTTGATGTAAATCTGGTCCAGGCCGTTGTTGACCGTGGGGAACATGTAATAGTTTCCTGACCAACCGCTCAGGAAGGGCAGTCCCTGGCTGCCTCCCGCAACCAGGTTCTCCCACTCCATGCTGCCGGAATCGTCGAAGATGAAGTAAACGTTCGGCTCTACCGCCGCGCTCAGGAACAGAGGGCTCTTGGGCAGGGTGCCGGGGGCCGCAAGAACGCTGCCGGTTGTGAGCGTCATGGCGGTGGCGAGGATGCGGAGTCGATGAGTGATCTGTCGGTTGCGGTTCATGGCATGTCTCCCTGATCGGGATGGCGCTTGGCGCCCTCAGAATTTGCGTCCGTAGTAACTGCGTACCATGACCTCGGTCACGGTGCCGCCCGCCTGCGCGCCAGTGGCGCGCGCGGTGACCTGGAACGTGGAAATATCGCCGGGCTTGAACTTGCCGTATTCGCCGATCTTCTTGGAGTTGTCCTCGGCCTTCACGTTGCCGCCGAACTTGATGAAGTAGCGGGGCGTGACCGTGGCGCCACTGGGCAGCGTGATGGGGGTGCCGCTCGCGGAGAGGTTGGCATTGGTCCATGTGGCAGCCGCAAAGGGGTCCGGCGGATTGTCGAACTCTCCGAACAGGCCGTTGCTGCCGGCGAAGGCGGCGGTGCTGGCCACGGATTCGATGAGGTTCTCGCCGTCGCGCAGCCCGGATTCGGCAAGCTGCAGCGCCAGATTGCGATCGGCCATGGAAGCGGACATCTTCTCTTCGAGGGTGGTGCCCTGCATGGCCGACACGCCGATCAGGGTCATGATGAGCAGGAACAGCAGGCTCATCACCAGGGCGGCGCCCCGCTGATGGTCGAGGCGTGTCTGGCCGGAAGCGAATGTCGTCATGCTCATGTCGTCCTCAGGGTGCGCGGCTGCGGATGGTGACGGTGGTGGTGTAGGCCTGGCGCAGGCGGCGGTCGCCGGCGGTCACGCTGTTTCCGTCGTAGGTATAGGTCTGCGGACTGTCCACGATGTTGTCGGCATAGGAGCGCAGCAGCAGGTGCACGCGCACGCTGACCACGCGCTCGAAGTCCAGAACACCGGCGGAGGCAGCAGTGAGGTAGCGGTCCGCGGTGCCGTCACCCGTGGTGTCCTCGCCGTACCAGATCTGCATGTCCTCGACGCCGTCCACCAGTTCCAGTTGAGTGGTGCCATCGTCGCGAATCAGTGCCGGCTCGCCATTGGCATTGTTCTGAAGGTAGTACTGCAGGCTGCGTACCCGGTAAAGGCGTGCCTCGCCGTCGCTGCCGTAGGACTTGCTGAGGTCACCTGTCTGGTTGCCCGGCGATACCGAGCCGCCGGGGTTGTGGTTGGCCTGGCCGGAGGTGTTGGGATTGGCGTTGGTGATCTGGAAGATGTCGCCGTCCTTGCAGTCGCTGACAATGGCGATGTCACCCTGGTTCAGGCCATTTCCGGGGGTGATGTGCAGGGCCGAGGAAGGTGTGGGCATGTAGGGCGGCGTGACGGTGATGCCCGAGCCGTAGGCGCCCTGGATACGGATGGTGTCGGACCCATTGAGGCCGGTGCCGTCGGTGCCGCTGAGCCCGCCCAGGCCGATGTTGATGCCGCCACCGCCGATGACGTCGTTCTGGGTGACCTGCTGGACGCAGCCCCAGAAATCGGCCATGCGCAGGTCACGGGCCAGGAATTCGATGGCGAAGCGACCGTTTTCCTGCATGCGGGAGGCCGAGTCGTTCATGCGGAAGGACTGCTTGGTGGAGAGGTAGATCTGGCTGACGCCGGCGATGAGGATCAGGCTGATGGTGATGGCCACCATCAGCTCCACCAGGGTCAGGCCGGCTTGTCTGCAACGTGCGCGGTGCATGATGGATGGCGTCCTCATGGCTGAAAGGTGGTGACCAGAGAGCCCGACAGGGTTCCGCTGCGATCGTTGTCCCACCAGATCTTGACGGCATAAATGGCGACGCCATTGGTGAGGGCGCCATCACACTGGTGGTTGCCGACGCCCGTGCCGTCGCCCGGCGTGCTGTCGATGCAGACGATGGCCTCGCCCAGCGTCGTGCTGTTGGGGGTAGGCAGGTACTGGCGCACCAGTTGGCGCCATTCGTAGACATCGTTGGCGGCCATGTCGGCCGCACTGCAACCTGCGGTGGTCTTGCAGGCGGCCCTGGCCGCGCCTGCGGCCTTGTCGTAGGCGCCGGCCGCGACCCCGGCCTGGTTGGCGCGCATGCGTTCGATGATGTCGCTGCTCAGGATGGCGGCCTGGCTGCGCAGGAAGGCGGTCTGGTTGTTGCGCAGGGCGGTGACCTGGAGCCCGGCCAGCCCCAGCAGCCCGATGGACAGGACCAGCACGGCGATCATCACCTCGATGAGGGTGAAGCCGCATTGCTGTGGAGAATGTGTGCGCAGGTCGTTCGGCATGGTCTTGTCAGCTGCAGGTGAGGTTGGTGATATTGGCGCGGCCGGCATTGGAAATGCTGATCCGTCGGCCGGTTTCGCCCGTACGGTCGTCGCACAGGTCGAGGGTGTCGGCCGTGTTGACCACGCCCATCGGATCGTAACGGTACTGCTGCGCCGCGGCGCTACCGAAGGTTACGCTGGCATGGAAGGGTTCCATGACCCGCAGGACCTCGGTGGCATCGATGGCGCCGTCGGCGTCATCGTCCACCCAGACCACCCAGCCGTTGCTCCAGTCGGTGGTGGCATCGCAGGTGGGGATGGCATTCGCGTAGCTGCTGCTCGGGCAGATGTAGCCGTAGCGTCGGCGCTTGATGGCCTCGGCGCGTGCCAGGTGGGTCGCCGCCACGAATTCATTGGCATACCCCACCAGCCGGTTGTTTTTTATGAAGTCGATGAAGCTGGGCACGCCCCACGCCAGAATGATGGCGGCGACGGCGAGCGTGATCATCAGCTCGACCAGGGTGAACCCTTGTGCGTTTCTCGTGTTCATGGCTGTCTCTTTTAGCGGATGCACGGGCGGAATCCCAAGGCCGGGCCGACAAAATGCCGACTCGCGCCGACGAATGGCGCGCAGCGCGTGATCCGGTTGGCAAAACAGCGGCCGATCCGATGCTTGCTGAAGTCTCTTCAGTCCAACCGCAAGGCCGCGCGGGCAGGTTCGGCAGGGGCGACGAGGGTGGTCAGGCGGTAGTGGCCAGGGCCGCCGGGTGACTGCCAGTCGACGCGTACGGTGAGGCGTCGCAGCGCCAGCCCGGGTTCCGGCTGCCATTGCCAGGCGAGCCGGTAGCGGGCGTGCAGGCCGGCGTGGGTCCGGGCACCGGCGGCGGGCAGCCGGTTCCAGGTCCGGCGGTCGGGGAAGCCGGTGAGTGCGGCGACCAGACCGTCGGCGAGGCCGCGGGCCTCGGTGAGGGTCCGGGCCTCGGCGGCATGGCGCAGCAGCTGGGCCTGCAGGCCGGCGGCCCCGGCCAGCCCCAGGCCGAGGATGGCCAGCGCCACCAGGGCCTCGATCAGGCTGTAGCCGGTCGCGCCGTATCGCATCAGAAATCCCGCCAGCTGCCAGGCACTTGTGGCGCCTCGATGATGGGCAGGGCGAGCCGCGGCGGCTGGCCGGCGGCCTGCTCGATGTGGGCCAGGCGCACGCCGGGCGAGAGACGGTTCAGGTTGCCGCCTACCGCCAGGGTACCGAACAGGGTGAAGTGTCCCCAGGGTGGTCCGCCGGGACAGGGGGCCTCGATCACCACCACCCCATGGACCTGCGCCCCGCCGCCCAGCTGCGGGCAGCCCAGCGCGGCGGGGAACACCAGCACCACCGGCGCGGTCGGGCGGCCCAGGCTGCGCCGCCACTGGCCCGCGGCGAGATCGGCGGCGGTCGCCCACCAGTAGCGGCGGGCAGCCGGCGGCAGGCCGCGGGCGACTTCGTCGGCGGCGAGTTGCTGCAGCTCGGCGCGCGATACCGCGAACAGGTGGGCCCACAGCCCGCCGCCCGTGAAGGCGCCGCCCTGGATGGCGCCGCCGCGCAGGTTGGCGGCCCCGGGGGCATGGCAGCCCGCGGGCCCGGAGCTGGCGAGCGCGGTGCCCGGTTGCAGGCTGAACAGGCCCTGCGGCCGGACGTCTGCGCCGCTGTGCGGGCGGCTGAGGCAGCCGTCCACCACCAGCGGCGGGGCCTGTTCGCCGGCACGTGTCAGTACGCTGGCCGGGCGCAGCCAGGCGCTGACCCGACCATGGATCTCCGGGATGCCGCGGAGCTGGGCGTCGGCCACGACCCGCACGAAGCGGGGGTCGGCGGCGTGGCGGGCGAAGGCGACATTGATGCCGAAGCGGTCGCCATCGGGCGCGGGCAGGGCCGGCGCCGCACGCCCCGGGGCGCCGATCTCCAGCCCGCCGCCCGCCGGCAGCCAGGCGACCGGCCGTTCGATCAGCCAGCGCCGGCCCCAGGCCAGTCCGGCCTCGGCCGCGGCCCGCGCCGCCTGTTGCTGGGCCAGCAGACGGCTCGCGCGCTGGCTCTCGCCGGTGCCCTGGGCGACATCGAACAGCAGTGCGGTGATGCTGAAAAGGAGCATGAGGGCGACCAGCAGGGTGCCGCTGCCGCGCTGCCGGCTGTCAGGGCGCATGGGCCAGGAACCCGTCGTTGCGGGGACGGACGCGACGGCTCAGCCGGACCGTCGGCCCGCCGGGCACCCGGCTGGCGGCGGTCAGGTCGATGGTGAGCTGCTTGCGCAGGAGGGCAGGCTGGCCGCTGCGGCAGGGCTGGCCGGGACGGGCGGGGTCCAGGCACTGGTCGGCGACGCGGAAGCGCAGGGCGGTGACCCGGGTGGCGGTGCTGGTGAGGTCCTGCCACTGGCCGCTGGCGCAGTCGTGGGTCGCCCCCGCCAGCCGGACCTCGAGGGCGCCACCCTGCAGCCGGAAGCCGAACTGCTCCACGTTCACCCGGTTGCGCCCGGGCCCGCCCTGGCCGCTGCGGCCCACGCCGAGCAGGCCGTCAGCGTTGCGGTCATAGCTGAACAGGACGCAGGAATCGGCGGCCTCGCCCGGCGCCTGGCCGAGACGCAGGTCGCCCACCGGGCCGAAGGGGCTGGCCGCGGCCGGCTGTACGGTGGGATCGAAGGCGCGGAAACCGGCGCGGCGCAGGTCGCCGGCCATGAGCGTCAGTGCCGCCCGCGCCTCGCCGTCGAGCCGGGCCGCGGCCAGCGCCACTTGGCTGGCGTTCAGGTTGAGCTGGTAGAAACGGTACCCGCCGCCAATGACCAGCAGGCCCAGGGTCAGTCCGATCATGAGTTCGGTTAGGGTGAAGCCCGCTGTCCTCAGCATGATGGATAACCGGGCGGCGCCGAATGACCGGCGGGGCGGCAGATACGCAGCCGTCCAAGCAGGCCGAGACGCAGTTCGAGCCGTTCCCCCCGGCGGTTGTCCAGCGCCAGGGTGCCCGGGCTGGCCAGGCCGCGGACCGGGTCGAAGCGGGCTCGGCCACCGGGGAATGTGACGCGCTGCAGGGTGATTCCGGGAAAGGCGGCGGCCTCGCGCCGGCGCAGGTGCAGCTGGCCGCCACGGGCCAGCGTGCAGGCGGCGGCCTGGTGTGGGCTCGCCAGCCGGCAGTCGCAGGGCCGCCGCGCCAGCCCGTAGCACCAGCCGGCGCCGGTGCGGAAGCTCAGGGTCAGCGCCGGCGCCAGCGGGTCGGTGCGGGCCAGTGCCCGGGCGCCGCGCAGGTCCGCCGCCAGCGTCTCCGCCGCGGCCCTGAGGCGCTGGCGGTCCAGGACCCGGCCCATGGCCGGCAGGGCCTGGGTGACCAGAATGGCCAGCACCGCCAGCGCCACCAGCAGTTCCACCAGCGTGAATCCCTTCGGGTGTCGATCGTCCATGATCCCGCCCTGAATTCGATTTTGTTGTCCCAGCAGGTGATGGTAACGGGCCCGACGGCGTATACTGCCGTCCTGCGCCGCAGGACGGCGTCAGAAAATGCCGACATTCGATCGTGTGGACGGGAATGCCGGCCGGGTCAGGGAGGGCTCGGAATGCAAGGAAGGCGCGGCTTTACGCTGGTGGAGCTGGTGGTGGTGCTGGTCATCATTGCGGTGCTGGCGACGCTGGCACTGCCGGCCTGGACCGGGTATCTGGCCAAGGCACGGCGCATGGATGCCACCGGTGCCCTGCAGCAGCTTCGTCTGCAGCAGGAGGCCTGGCGCGGTTCCGACGCCGATTACGCCACGCTGGCCGAGCTCGGCTGGTCGCAGCCGGTGACGCCCGACGGCCACTATGTCCTGCGGCTGGTGGTGCGCACGGCGGCAAGCTTCCGCATCCTGGCCGTGCCCACGCCCGGCGGTGCCCAGCAGGGTGATGCCTGCGGGACCTTCGCCATCGATCAGGACGGGCCGGTGATGGTGGCGCCCTTTGCGGGAGCGGATTGCTGGCAGCGGTGAGGAGTGAGGAGTGAGGAGAAGACTGCATCTGCCACGCCCCCTTTTTGCCTTGAACCCCAGCTTTAAACCTCATCCAGGCCTTGGCAGTACCCCGGTTCACCATCCGTAAACGGGATATCCATGACGATCAGCGCTTCCCCCGACTGCCTCATCGTCGGCGCCGGCATCATCGGCATGCTGTGCGCGCGCGAGCTGCGCCGTGCCGGGCTGTCGGTGACCCTGCTGGAGCGCGGCGAGGCCGGCGCCGAGTCTTCCTGGGCCGGCGGCGGCATCCTGTCACCCCTTTATCCCTGGCGCTATCCCGATGCGGTAAACCGTCTCGCGCGCTGGAGCCAGCAGGTGTATCCGCAGCTGGCCCAGGCCCTGCGCGAGGAGAGCGGGGTCGACCCGGAATACGAGCCCAGCGGCCTGCTGGTGCTGGACACCGACGAGACCGAGGCCGCGCTGGACTGGTCGCGCCGGTTCGAGACCCCGCTGGCCCCGGTGACGGATCCGGAGCTGCATGCACTGGAGCCGGGGCTGGCGCCCGACTTTGCCTCGGGGCTGTCGATGCCCACCATCGGCCAGCTGCGCAACCCGCGGCTGGCCCGCGCGCTGCGCGAGGCGGTGGTGCGAGCGGGCGTGGTGCTGGAACCCCGGTGCGAGGTGACCGGCTTCCTGGTCGACGGCGATCGCGTGACCGGCGTGCAGACGGTCGCGGGGCCAAGGCCGGCGGGTTGTGTGCTGGTGGCCAGCGGTGCCTGGAGCGGTGACCTGCTGGCCGCGACCGGGCTGGCGCTGCCGGTGCAGCCGGTGCGCGGGCAGATGATCCTGTTCCGCGGCGAGCCCGGCCGGGTGCGCCATATCGTGCTGGACCAGGGGCGCTACCTCATTCCCCGCCGCGACGGCCGGGTGCTGATGGGCAGCACCCTTGAGTACGCCGGTTTCGACAAGTCCACCACCGAGGTGGCGCGTGCCGAGCTGGCCGAGGCGGCCTTCCGGCTGGTTCCGGCGCTGCGCGAACTGCCCATCGAGCACCAATGGGCCGGGCTGCGGCCAGGCTCGCCCGAAGGCATTCCGGCCATCGGGTGCCATCCCCGGCTCGAGGGTCTGTTCATCAACGCCGGTCATTTCCGCAACGGTGTGGTGCTGGGCGCGGCCTCTGCCCGGCTGCTGGCCGATCTGCTGCTGGGGCGGCCGCCGATCGCCGATCCCGCCCCCTATTCCCTGGAAAGCGTGGGTAAAATCGCCGATCGCGCATAGACAATCCCGTGCCGGCGGTTCTATACTCCGATTCATGGAAAACCGTCCGGACATTTCCATGCCGCCCAGCGAGGACGAGCTGCTCGCTCACCTGATGGCGCATGACATCCAGCCGACCCGCCAGCGCCGCGAGATCGCGCGGGTGCTGTTCGCGCGTCCCCAGCACCTGTCCGCCGACGACGTGCTGCGGCTGGTGAATGCCGACGGACCCCGCGCCTCCAAGGCCACGGTCTACAACACCCTGGGGTTGTTCGCCCGCAAGGGCCTGATCCGCGAAGTCATCGTCGACCCGACCCGGGTGTTCTACGACCCCAACACCCGCGAACACCACCATTTCTACAACGTCGATACCGGGCGCCTGGAGGACATCGATGCCGATGCCTGTGCCGTGCAGGGTCTGCCGCAGCCGCCCGAAGGCACGGTGGCCGAAGGCGTCGACATCATCATCCGGGTGCGCAACGCCTGACCCGCATATTGCACCAGGGGCTGTGGATGATGGCGGATTTGCAGCCGGGCTCGGGGCGGGCTGGTGCTCAAGCCGTAGCCGTCGCTACGGCTTGAGTGAAGCGCCCCCGAGGCCGAGCGAAAATCCGCCAGGGCCGCAGCAGGAAGCGGGCGGGCACACATCGTACTCCGGGCCAAGTGCAAAAAACCCGGTTCATTGCTCGCCAGGACAACAAGTTGCCTGCCGCCCGCGTCCGCCCTGGTGCAATATGCGGGCTACCCCTCTGTTGCCCGGCTCCGAGCCTATCTTCTATACTTCGCGCTCTTTGCCGGAATAGCTCAGTTGGTAGAGCAACTGATTCGTAATCAGTAGGTCGGAGGTTCGAATCCTCTTTCCGGCACCAGCCGAAAACGGCCCGCGTCCGCGGGTCGTTTTGCATTCGGGCCTACGCGGGCAGGTCGGCGAAGCTGCTGGCGCGGTCGCGGCCGCTGGCCTTGCTGAAGTAGAGTGCCTGGTCGGCGCGGCGCAGCAGGCTTTCCAGCAGGTCGGTGCGCTGTACTCCGGTTTCGTCACTCAGACTGGCGATGCCGGCGGAGGCGGTGACCCGAAGGGGATCGGGCTCGCTGCTGAAGGCGATGGCGCGCAGCGAACGCAGCACACGCTCGGCCAGCCGCCTCGCGCCATCGCGATCGGTCCCCGGGAGGGCGAGCACGAATTCCTCGCCGCCGAAACGGGCGATGATGTCGCCTTCGCGGGTCTGGCCCTTGATGAGGGCGGCGGTGACCTGCAGCACCTTGTCGCCCATGGTATGGCCGTGGCGGTCGTTGATCTGCTTGAAGCGGTCCAGGTCCAGCATCAGTACGGTGAAATCCAGGCCGTGGCGTACGGCGTTGGCGAGCGCGGCCTGGGCCTCGGGGAAAAAGAAGCGGCGGTTGTGGATGCCCGTGAGCTCGTCGATGATCGACAGCTCGCGGTAGCGCCGCTGCAGATCGTGGGCCTCGTCCAGGGCCTGCTGCAGCTCGCGGGTGCGTCGGGCCAGCTCCTGCTCCATGCGGTGGCGGTGGCGCCAGGCGGTGAGCAGGCGGGCGAGGAAATTGGCGAAGACCTGCAGCAGGTGTTCGTGGTGGTCGGCGAAGCGGTCCGCCAGGTTGTGCGAGACATTGATCACCCCCAGCAGCCGTTCCCCGTCGCGCATCGGTACCGAGACCAGCGAGCCGATCTCGGCGCGCTGTTCCGGATGCAGGAAGCGGACCTCGCGGCGGGTGTCGCGGCAGTGCTGCAGGTTGCCGGTCTCGGCGGCCATGCCCATGATGCCCTGGCCGATGCGGAAGCGGTGGGCTTGGCCAGGCGGTTCGTGCCGGCCGTCGAGCAGGGCGCCCAGGTCGGTGCCCTGGCGGCAGACCAGTTCGTCATCCTCGATCAGGAACACCGAGCAGCGCTCGAATTCCCCCGTGTCCATCAGTACCCGCAGCGCGCCTTCGAGCAGGGCGTCCTCGCTGTCGCCCTGCAGGTCGAAATCCGACAGTGCGCGCAGGGCCGACAGGTCACCCACCAGCCGGATGAAGCGCTGGTTGAGCTCGGCATAGGCACGACTGAAGCGTTCGCTGTCCATGGTGTCAGCAGTCTCCGTTACGGGTGAGCAGGGCGGCGAGGGCGCGGATGTCGGCATCGGCCGCCCGCCGCGCCTCGAATGCCTCGCGCAACCGGTCGACAGGCACCCCCCCCGCGACCGGGCCCGAGTCGGGCAGGCCGGCGGGCTCGTGTTCGGGGTCGGCATGGAGCGCTGCGCACAGGTCGCGGCACAGGGCCACCAACTGCACCAGCGCGGCGTGTGTGGGCGCCAGCCGGGGCTGGCCGCAGAACTCGATCACGCTGCCCACGCAGCCCGGCAGGTTCCACAGGGTGGCGATCACGCGGCCGGCCTCGGTCTCGTTGACGGCCAGCGCCTCGGACTCGAGCTCGGCCAGCGGTCGGTCGGGTTCACGCTGCCACTGGCGCAGGATGTCGCCCATGCGTCCGGGGAAGGCATGCACCAGCACCAGCCGCCCCAGGTTGTGCAGCAGCCCGGCCAGGAACAGGCAGTCCCGCTCGGCCTCGTCCAGCGGGCTGTGCGGCGCGAGCGCTGCCGCCAGGGTGGCGGTCTGGAAAGCCTGGTACCAGTAGCCCTCGACGTCGAAGTCGGGGCAGGCGCTGGCGTCGAAGGGGCGGCTGAGGGCAATGCCGATGGCCAGGCCGCGCACCATGTTCAGGCCCAGCACGCGCACGATGGCCTGGCGTACGCTGGTGACCTCGCGGCTGCGGGCGAAGTAGGCCGAGTTGGCGATGCCGACGATGCGTGCGGCCAGCCCCGGGTCCTGTTCGATGAGCGCGGCCAGCCGGTCGATGTCGGCCTCGTCGTCAGCCAGTTCCTTGAGCAGGCGGCAGGCCACGCCGGGCAGCGGCGGCAGGTGGAGGATTTCCTGCAGGCGGGCAAGGGGTGAGGTGTCCCGGTGTGTCATTGTTGTTATGTCAGACCTCTGACTGGGGCAGTGTCCGGGAGGCGAGATGCCCTGTTGCTCCCTGCATCGGTCGCTTGCCCGTGCAACTTGAGTCTGCATCATCCGGGATCCAGACGTCCATGCGGCCTGCCGTGATGCTTCAGTCGAAGCGCATGGACAGGTCGATGGCCTTGACGTCCTTGGTCAGGCTGCCGACGGAGATGAAGTCGACGCCGGTTTCGGCAATGGCGCGTACCGTCTCCAGCGTCACGCCGCCGGAGGCCTCGAGCCGGGCGTGGCCGCGATTGCGGGCCACGGCCTCGCGCAGGGTCTCCAGGTCGAAATTGTCCAGCAGCAGGATGTCGGCGCCGGCCTCGAGCGCGGCGTCGAGTTCTGCCAGGTTCTCGACCTCGACCTCGACCGGCAGGTCGGTGCCGAGTTGCCGGGCCGCGGCCACGGCCGCGGCGATGGAACCGCAGGCGGCAATGTGATTCTCCTTGATCAGGATACCGTCGTACAGCCCCATGCGGTGGTTGTGACAGCCGCCCATGCGCACTGCATGCTTCTGGGCATGGCGCAGGCCGGGCAGGGTCTTGCGGGTGTCGAGCAGGCGCACCGGCAGGCCGGCGACCGCATCTGCATAACGTCTTGCGAGGGTGGCGGTGCCGGACAGTGTCTGCAGCAGATTGAGCGCGCTGCGCTCGCCGCTGAGCAGCGGTCGCGCGGGACCGGAGAGTGTGCACAGCAGGGTATCGGCCGCGACCCGGTCGCCTTCCTGCTGGTGCCAGTCGATGCGGATGCGCGGGTCGAGTTCGGCGAAGACGGCGTTGAACCAGGCCAGGCCGCAGAGCACGGCCGGCTCGCGGGCGATGACGCGGGCGCGGGCCAGCGCGTCCTCGGGCACCAGTGCCGCGGTCAGGTCGCCGCCGCCGAGGTCTTCGTCCAGGCAGCGGCGGACCAGGGCGTGGATCTGCTGGTCCAGGGCCTCGAGCAGCATCGTGCTACCCCGTGGTCCGGATCGGTCCGATACCGATCGCCGGGGCAAGACTCTCGATGATCGGTTCCAGGGGAGCGGTTGCTGTGTCCATATGCGGGCCCGTTGTGGCAACGGGCCCATTATACGGGAAGGCACTCGGCTGCGGGGCGGGCCCCGGACTCAGCGGGTCGGTTTCTGCGGCCGGCTGAAGTAGTCATCCTTCAGCCGCCTGGCCAGTCCGGCGAGCAGGATCACGGCAATGATATTGGGCAGGGCCATGAGGATGTTGGTCACATCCGCGATGTTCCACACCAGCTGCAGGGGCACGGCCGCGCCGAACACCACCAGCAGCGCATACAGCACGCGATAGGGCATGACCGCGCCGTCGCCGAACAGGAAGCGTGCGGAACGATCGCCATAGTAGGACCAGGCGATGATGGTGGAAAAGGCGAACAGCGACAGACCGACGCCGACCACCATGCCGCCGGCCGGACCGAGGGTTTCCTGGAAGGCATGCGCGGTGAGCGCGGCGCCGACCAGGTCGTCGCTGCGGTCCACCCAGGCGCCGGTGACCACGATGACCAGGCCGGTGAGGGTGCAGATCACCAGGGTATCGATGAAAGGTTCCATCATGGCCACCAGGCCCTCGCGCACCGGTTCGTTGGTGCGCGCCGCGGCATGTGCCATGGGCGAGGAGCCGAGCCCGGCCTCGTTGGAGAACAGCCCGCGCGCCACGCCCCAGCGGATGGCCTCGCCGACCGCGGCGCCACCCACCGCCCAGGGATTGAGCGCGTGGTTGAAGATGGTCTTCAACGCGGCAGGGATCTCGCCGAGGTGGTTGAACAGCACCAGCAGGGCGGCGGCGATGTAGAGGGTGGCCATGAAGGGCACCAGGGTGCTGGCCACGCGGGCGATGCGGCGCACGCCGCCGATGATCACCAGCCCGACCAGGATGGCCATGACCAGCCCCACCAGCCAGGCCTGATCGGCGAAGCCCGGGTGCAGATAGCGCAGCCCGTCCACCACCGAATTGGCCTGGACCATGTTGCCGATGCCGAAGGAGGCGATCATGGCGAACAGGGCGAAGGCCATGGCCAGCTTGCGCATGTTCAGGCCGTTGAGCAGGGTGTACATGGGGCCGCCGGCGACCTCGCCGTCGGGCGTCACCTCGCGGAACTTCAGCGCCAGGGTGCATTCGGTGAACTTGGTGGCCATGCCCACGAAGGCCGTGACCCACATCCAGAACAGGGCGCCGGGTCCGCCCAGGGAGATGGCTGTGGCCACGCCCGCGATGTTGCCGGTGCCGACGGTGGCCGAGAGCGCGGTGGCCAGCGCCTGGAAATGGGAGACCTCGCCCTGGTGGGTGGGGTCGGAGTAGCGGCCGCTGATGAGCGCGGCCGAGTGGCGAAAGCCGCGGATCTGCACGAAGCCCAGGCGCAGGGTCAGGTAGAGGCCGGTCCCCAGCAGGACGATCAGGGTGATGGGGTGCCCCCACAGCAGACCGGAGAGGGTGCCGGTCCAGTCGGTGAGGGTCTGCAGCCAGTCGTTCATGGCGGGTTAAGGTACCCCACAGCGCCGCTGGCGCCCAGCCGGACTTGACTTGACCGATCGGTCAAGCATACTGGGGGCATGTCTGCCCAGTCTGACACCCGGACCCGCATCCTCGAGGCCGCCCGGGACCTCATCTACGCCAGCAGCTACGCCGACGTAGGCGTGCAGGCCATCTGCGATCGCGCCGGGGTGAAGAAGGGCAGCTTCTACCACTTCTTCAAAAGCAAGCAGGCACTGACCCTGGCGGTCATCGACCACTTCTTCTCCGATTTCCGGGACAGCCTGATTCGCGAGGCCTTCCACAGCGATCTGCCCCCACCGGAGCGCTTCGAGCGCCTGGTCGCGCTCGCCATCGCCCGCCAGGAGATGATCCATCGCGAGACCGGCCACGTGCTCGGCTGCCCCTTTGGCAACCTCGCCACCGAGATGGCCACCAGCGACCAGACCATCCGCGGTCGCATCGAGACCGTGTTTTCCCGCCTGCAGGGCTATGTCCGTGACGCCCTGCGCGACGGCATCGAGCGCGGCGATTTTCCGCCTCTGGATGTCGAGGCCACGGCCGCGGCCATGTTTGCCTATTTCGAAGGCCTGATGCTGCTGGCCAAGACGCGCAACGATCCGGCCGTGCTGCGCGAGTTGCTGCCGGCCATGACGCAGATCCGTATCCCGCTCGCTCGCTGACAGAAGGAGGTCGCCATGTGCCTGTCCGATCCCTGAGCCCGTCCATAGTTTGACCGACCAGTCAACTCGTTATCCGGAGACATGACAAGGAGAACGCCATCATGCATCAGCAATCCCCCGATACCCCTTCCGTTTCCGAACAGCCCCTGATCCGGCCGCAGCCGCCCGCCGCGGACCGGGAACAGGTGGCGCGCCTCTTTGAGGCTGTCGAGTCCCGGCTCGGCTTCGTGCCCGACGGGCTCAAGCTCTACAGCCTGAGCCCGCCCCTGCTGGAGGCCTTCCTGGGCAACGTCGCCTACTTCAACGAGGGCGGCACGGCGCTGTCGCCTGCGCTCACGGCCATGATCCGCTATCTGGTGTCCTGGGACAGCGGCTGCCGGTTCTGCGTGGACTTCAACGAGGCCCTGCTGGAACGCATGGGCCATTCCCTGGAGGCGGTGCGCGCCGCGCGTGATGATCCGGAACGGGCGCCGCTGGAGGCCCGTGAGCGCGCCCTGCTCGCACTGGCGCTGCGGGCGGTGACCGAGCCCGAGACCGTCACCGCCGATGATCTGGATGCGCTGCGGGCGCAGGGCTGGGGCGACCGCGAGCTCTTCGATGCGGTGGCCCAGGCGGCCAGCAACCGCGCCTTCAACCTGGTGCTGCGGACCTTCAAGGTCGAGCACCAGGGCGCGCTCGCCTGAAGCCGCGGGTGCGGGTCAGCGAGGACCCGCACCCGCCCCCTGCAGCGGGCGCCGGCGGCGTCGCAGCAGCGCCTTTTCCAGCTCCACCAGCAAATACACCAGCACCCCGCCGGCGAGGATGGGGAGCCAGTCGGCGAGGCCCAGGGCCACGGTGCCGAACAGTTTCTGGAGCGGCGGCAGATAGGTGAAGGCGAGCTGGAACAGGCTCACCAGCAGGGCGGCGATCAGCGCCGGGCGGCTGCCGAACAGACCCCGGAGGTTCAGGCTGGAGGCGGTGAGGAAGCGGGCGTTGAAGAGATAGACGATCTCGCCGCCGACTAGGGCGTTGACGGCCACAGTGCGCGCCTGCTCGATGGAGGCGCCCGCTTCGCGGTGCCACAGAAACAGGCCATAGCAGTAGATCACCAGCAGCCCGGACACGAACAGGATGCGCCAGATCAGGAAGCCGGAGAGCAGCGGTTCCTGGCGCGGGCGCGGGGGCCGTTTCATGATGTCGGGCTCGGGCGGCTCGAAGGCCAGCGCGATGGCCAGGGTCACGGCGGTGATCATGTTCACCCACAGGATCTGCACCGGCGACATGGGCAGCAGCCGGCCCAGGGCGATGGCGATGATGACCACCAGCGCCTCCGCGCCGTTGGTCGGCAGGATGAACAGGATGGCCTTCTTTATGTTGTCGTAGACGGTGCGGCCTTCCTCGACGCCGGCGACGATGGAAGCAAAGTTGTCGTCGGTGAGTACCATCTCGGCGGCCTCCTTGGCGGCCTCGGTGCCCTTGATGCCCATGGCGACCCCAACGTCGGCGCGCTTGAGCGCCGGCGCGTCGTTCACGCCGTCACCCGTCATGGCCGTGACCTGATCCTCGGCCTGCAGAGCCTCCACCAGCCGCAGCTTGTGCTCAGGGCTGGCACGCGCGAACACGTCGGTCGCCAGTACCACGCTGCGCAGTTGCGCCCGGTCCATGTGCTCGATTTGCTCGCCGCTGACCGCGCGTTCGCCGTCGCCGATGCCGAGCTGGGCGCCCACCGCGGCTGCGGTGACCGCGTGGTCGCCGGTGATCATCTTGACCCGGATGCCGGCATTTCGGCATTCGGCCACGGCCGCGACGGCTTCCTCGCGCGGCGGGTCGATGAAGCCGACCAGGCCCAGCAGCTGCAGATCGCCATCGACGTCGTCGAAATCGAGTGTGGCCTGGTCGGGATTGGCCGGTCGCCAGGCCAAGGCCAGCACCCGGTAGCCGCTGCGTGCCATCTGGTGCACGCGCGCCTCCCAGTGGGCGCGGTCGAGGGGCGCATCGCGCCCGTACAGGCTGCTGCAGCGCGACAGCACGGCCTCGGGCGCCCCCTTGACGAAGATGTAGCCATGGCCTTCGTGATCGTGGTGCAGGGTGGCCATGAAGCGGTGGCTGGAATCGAAGGGGATCAGGTCGACGCGGGGCAGGGCCTCGGTTTCGCGTGGCGGATCCAGTTCTGCCTTCCAGGCAGCGGTCAGCAGCGCCACCTCCATGGGATCGCCCTGCCACTCCCAGCCCCGCGCCGAATGGACGAGGCTGGCATCGTTGCAAAGCAGGCCGGCGCGAATCAGTTCGCGCAGGTCGGGGCGGGCATCGGGGTCGACCGGCCCGTCGGCGGTCTCGAAGCCGCCGTGGGGCTCATAGCCGACGCCGGTGACGCGGTAGCTGGCCGCCGGGGTCTCGATGGCCTGCACGGCCATCTCGTTGCGGGTCAGGGTGCCGGTCTTGTCCGAGCAGATGACGCTCACCGAGCCCAGCGTCTCCACGGCCGGCAGCCTGCGGATGATGACATTGCGGCCTGCCATGCGCTGCACGCCGATCGCGAGGGTGACGGTGATGATGGCCGGCAGACCCTCGGGGATGGCGGCCACTGCCAGCGCCACCGCGGCCAGGAACATTTCGTCCAGGGGCTGGCCATGGAGCAGGGTGCCGATGGCGAAGGTGATCGCGGCGATGGCGAGGATGGCCATGGTGAGGATGCGACCGAAGCGGGCGATCTGCTCCAGCAGGGGCGTGGTCAGGGTCTGCACCTCGGCCAACAGATTGCTGATGCGGCCGATCTCGGTGTCATCGCCGGTGGCCACCACCACGCCGATGCCCTGGCCGGTGGTGACCAGGGTGCCGGAATAGGCCATGCTGAAGCGGTCGCCCAGGGCCGCACCGGCCATCACCGGGTCCGTGCGCTTCTCCACGGCGACCGACTCCCCGGTCAGCGCCGCCTCCTCGATGCGCAGGTCGCGTGCGCGGAGCAGGCGCAGGTCGGCCGGGACCCGGTCCCCGGCAGCGAGCTGGACGATGTCGCCGGGCACCAGTGCCTCGGCGGGCAGGCTGTGAAAGTGGCCGTCGCGCAGCACCGAGGCGCGTGGCGAGAGCATGCCGCGGATGGCTTCCATGGCCTGCTCGGCCTTGCCTTCCTGGATGAAGCCGATCAGGGCATTGATGACGACCACGCCAAGGATGACAGCCGCGTCGATCCAGTATTCGAGCAGCGCGGTGATGACACCGGCGATCAGCAGGATGTGGATGAGTACGTTGTTGAACTGGGCCAGCAGCCGGCGCCAGGGGCTGCGCCGCTGTGGCGGCCGCAGGCGGTTGGGGCCGTATTCCGCCAGTCGCGCCCGGGCGGCCTCCGAATCCAGGCCGCGCTCGGTCACGCCGAGTCGCTGGAGGACTGCCTCCACCGGCAGGGCGTGCCAGGCCGGCCGGGCCGGTGCCTGTTGCGGCGAACTGATCTGGGTCATGTTCGGAGTGCCTGTGGCGAACGATAATGTCTCCAAGCTAGCATTGTCGGGTACCCTTTCACAGGGGCCGTCGCGGATGGCCGGAACGGGGGTGGTGTGATCAAGCTGCTGCAGGGGCTGCTGCGGAGCATGGGGGACAGCGTCCGTGACCTGGCACCCATCTTCATCGTCATTGCGGTGTTCCAGCTGCTGGTCCTGCGTCAGCCCTTGCCGGATGTCTGGGGGCTGCTCGGCGGCGCGCTGCTGGTCATTATCGGGCTCACCCTGTTCGTGCAGGGGCTGGAGCTGGGCCTGTTCCCCATCGGCGAGAGCATGGCCCATGCCTTCGCGCGCAAGGGCAGCGTGAGCTGGCTGTTGCTGTTTGCCTTTGCCCTCGGTTTCGGTACCACGGTCGCCGAACCGGCACTGATCGCGGTGGCCGACGAGGCCGCTGAAGTGGCCGCCGACGGCGGGGTCATCGCCGATCTTCCGGAGGCGCGGGCCGACTATGCCCTGGGGCTGCGGCTGACGGTGGCGCTGTCGGTCGGTGGTGCCATCGTCCTGGGGGTGCTGCGCATCCTCCGCGGCTGGCCGCTGCACCACCTGATCATGGGCGGCTATGTCGGTGTGGTGGTGATGACCCTGTTCGCGCCACGGGAGATCATCGGCATTGCCTATGACTCGGGTGGGGTGACCACCTCGACCATCACGGTGCCACTGGTCACTGCCCTGGGCGTCGGCCTGGCCATGTCCATCAAGGGCCGCAATCCCATGATCGACGGCTTTGGTCTGATCGCGCTGGCCTCGCTGACACCGATGATCTTCGTCATGGGTTACGGGATGCTGGTCGGATGAGCAGCCTGACGGACGTGCTGCTGCAGACGCTGCGCGACGTGGTGCCGATCGCGGTAGTGCTGTTCGGCTTCCAGATCTTCGTGCTGCGGCGCGGTATTCCGAACCTGCGCCGGGTGCTGCTGGGCTTCGTCTACGTGTTGCTCGGGCTGGCCCTGTTTCTGGAGGGGCTGGAACAGGCCCTGTTCCCCCTGGGCAAGCTGATGGCGCGCCAACTCACCGATCCCGCCTTCCTGTTCGATTCCGCCAGCGAGGCGCTGGCCGGAGTGCGCTGGGTCGACTACTACTGGGTGTACCTGTTTGCCTTTGCCATCGGGTTTTCCACCACCATCGCCGAACCCTCGCTGATCGCGGTGGCGCTCAAGGCGGAGGAAGTGTCGGGCGGTGCCATCAGTGTCTGGGGACTGCGGGTGGCGGTGGCGCTGGGCGTGGCCATCGGCATTGCGCTGGGCACCTTCCGCATCGTTACCGGCACGCCGCTGCACTGGTACATCATCGCCGGCTACGTGGTGGTCATCGTGCAGACGGCGTATGCGCCGCGCATGATCGTGCCACTGGCCTATGATTCGGGAGGAGTGACCACTTCCACGGTCACGGTGCCGTTGGTGGCTGCGCTGGGCCTGGGGCTGGCGGGCACGGTGCCGGACCGCAGCCCGCTGCTGGACGGATTCGGGCTGATTGCCTTCGCCAGCCTGTTTCCGATCATGAGCGTGATGGGCTATGCCCAGTTGAGTGCCTGGCGGGCAAGGCGCAACGGGCATGCAGGGAACTGAAACGACGGGGAGCGGACCATGCGATTCAAACTCATCATTTCACTGGTGGAGGACGACAAGACCGATACTGTCATGGAGGCCGCGCGCGAGGCTGGGGCAACCGGTGCCACCGTCATCAGCAATGCGCGCGGCGAAGGACTGGAAAAGGCGCGCACCTTCTTCGGCCTGAGCCTGGAAACCCAGCGCGACGTGCTGCTGTTTCTGGTCGAGGAGCATCTCAGCCGGGAGATCCTCGAACGCATCGCCGAGGTCGGCGAGTTCGATGCGCGGCCGGGTACTGGTATCGCCTTCCAGATCGACGTCGAGGATGCGGTGGGTGTGTCGCACCAGATAGAGCGGCTGAGCGAAGTGGTGGAGGAAAAGCTATGAGCGAGCGAACCATCGTGCGGGTACGCGAAGTGATGAAGCCCGATTTCGACATGGTCGACGGCATGACCACCGTGGCCGAGGCCCTGCGCACCATGAAACACGTGGAACAGAAGGCGCTGATGGTCAGCAAGCGCCACGAGGATGACGAGTTCGGCATGGTGCTGATTTCGGACGTGGCCCGCCACGTACTGGCCAAGGATCGCTCGCCGGAACGGGTGAACGTCTACGAGATCATGGCCAAGCCGGTGGTGTCCGTGGACCCGGACATGGACATCCGCTACTGCGCGCGCCTGTTCGAGCGTTTCGGGCTGTCGCGCGCACCGGTAATCGAGAGCGGCCAGGTGATCGGGATCGTCAGTTTCACCGACTTGGTACTGAAGGGGCTTTGCCAGCGGATATAGGTCCGTAACCGACTGACTGAGCGTCGAAAAGGGGCCGTTGACCCGCATATTGCACCAGGGCGGGCGGTCTCGCCTCCGTCATCCGTCTGTCATAATGGCGCGGTCTAATGTCGGCAATGTGACAACCGGACCTCTGGACCATGACTGCTGCCACCATCCTGATCGTCGAGGACGAAGCCGCCATTCGCGACATGGTGCGTTTCGCGCTGGAGCGCGCCGAGTTCGAGACCCGCGAGGCCGGCGATGCGGCCGCCGCCCAGGTTGCCATCGCCGACCAGCCGCCGGACCTGATCCTGCTCGACTGGATGCTCCCGGACCTGAGCGGCATCGACCTCGCCCGGCGCCTGCGCAAGGACGAGCTGACGCGTGACATTCCGGTCATCATGCTCACCGCGCGCGGCGAGGAGGAGGACAAGATCCGCGGCCTGGAGGTCGGCGCGGACGACTACATCACCAAGCCCTTCTCCCCGCGCGAACTGGTGGCCCGCATCCGCGCCGTGCTGCGGCGGGTGCGGGGCGAGGGTGGCGAGCGGCCGATCGAAATCGAGGGCCTGATCCTGGATCCGGTCGGGCACCGGGTCAGCGCCCACGGCGAGCCGCTGGAGATGGGGCCGACGGAGTTTCGGCTGCTGCACTTCTTCATGGCCCATCCGGAACGGGTGTTCAGCCGCTCCCGGTTGCTCGACAGCGTCTGGGGGCGTAACGTCTACGTCGAGGAGCGCACCGTGGATGTGCACATCCGCCGCTTGCGCAAGGCCCTGGCCCCGCACGGACATGATCGTCTGATCCAGACGGTGCGGGGAGCAGGTTATCGCTTTTCCAGACAGGTCTGAGCCTTTGCAATGAATCCCTGGGCCGACGAGGCATGGCGCTTTGCCGTGACGGTAGCCGTCACCTCGGCTGTCGGCGCCCTGCTCGGTTCGGCGGGCTGGGGGTTTGCCATGGGCGTGCTGGGCTATCTGGGCTGGCATCTGGGCAACCTGTTCCGGCTGTTTCACTGGCTGCGTGACGGCAAGCGCTTTCATCCCCCCGAATCCAGCGGTGTATGGGGCGAGGTATTCCAGCGTATCTACCGCCTGCAGCAGCGCAACCGCAAGCGCAAGCGCAAGCTGGGCAAGATGCTCAATCGCTTTCAGGAAGCCACTTCGGCCATGCCGGACGCCACCGTGGTGCTCAATGCCGACGAGGAAATCGAGTGGTGGAACGATGCTGCCGGCGAGCTGTTCGCCTTCCAGTTCCCGCGTGACGTGGGTCAGCGCATCGGCAATCTGCTGCGCCACCCGGATTTCGTGCGGTATCTGCGTGCCGGTGACTACGAGGCACCGGTCATCATTCCCTCGCCCCGGGACGAGCGGAAGGTGATCTCGGTACGCATCGTGCCCTACGGCAAGAGCCAGCGCCTGGTGGTCGCCCGCGACATCACCCGGCTTCAGAAACTGGAGCAGATGCGCCAGGACTTCGTGGCCAATGTCTCGCATGAGCTGCGTACGCCCCTGACCGTGGTATCGGGTTATCTGGAAACGCTGGAGGAGGACAGCGAGCGACTCGACCCGCAGTGGCGCCGGACCCTGGGCGTCATGCGCCAGCAGACCGAGCGCATGGAGCGCATCGTCGAAGACCTGCTGATGTTGTCCCGGCTGGAGACCGAGCAGAAGGAGGCAGGGCAGGAAGCGGTCAGTGTCCCCAGTCAACTGGCCGCCATCTGTGAGGATGCCCGCCGCCTCAGCGGCGAGGACAACCACGACATCCGGCTGGATGTCGATCCGCGGCTCTGGCTGCGTGGCAACGATGGCGAACTGCGCAGCCTGTTTTCGAACCTGGTGTTCAACGCCGTGCGCTACACCCCTGCTGGCGGGCGTATCGAGGTGCGCTGGTTCCGGCGCGAGGGCGAGCCCTGCTTCGAGGTGCGGGATACCGGCATCGGCATTGCCGCCCAGCACATCCCGCGGCTGACCGAGCGCTTCTACCGGGTCGACGTGGGTCGCAGCCGCTCCAGTGGCGGGACCGGCCTGGGGCTGGCCATCGTCAAGCACGTGCTGCTGCGCCATGGCGGCCGGCTGGAGATCGACAGCCGGGTCGGCGAGGGCAGTACCTTTCGTGCCTGTTTCCCGGCCGAGCGCCGGCTCGAGATCGAGCCGTCCGATGCCGCCGGGTCCGAGCCCCCGGAGCGGGCGCGGCTGTAACCGAACTGTCACATTTCGTTCATTTCCATGTCATCGGCGCTGCACACAATGGCGCCAGCATGACAAACCGCCTGCGGCGGACCTTATCCAAAAGCAAGGAGATCCGAAATGGCAATGAAGAAGCTGATGCTGGCTCTGGGCATGGCTACGGCCGGTTTCATGGCCCAGCAGGCCGCTGCCGGAGTCGATGTCGATCCGGCGCTCCCCGACTACAGCAAGGCCAGTGGCGTGTCCGGCAACCTGTCCTCGGTGGGGTCGGATACGCTGGCCAACCTGATGACGTTGTGGGCGGAGGAGTTCAAGCGCGTCTATCCCAACGTCAACATCCAGATTCAGGCTGCCGGTTCCTCTACCGCGCCGCCCGCGCTCACCGAGGGCACGTCCAATCTCGGCCCCATGAGTCGCAAGATGAAGGACAAGGAAATTGCCGCCTTCGAGAAGAAGTTCGGTTACAAGCCCACTGCGATCCGCGTGGCCATCGATGCGCTGGCCGTCTATGTGCACAAGGACAACCCGATCAAGGGGCTGACCATTCCCCAGGTCGATGCCATCTTTTCCTCCACCCGCAAGTGCGGCTACCCGGAAGACATCACCCGCTGGGGACAGCTTGGCCTGAGCGGTGCCTGGGAGAATCGCCCGATTCAGCTCTATGGGCGCAACTCGGTTTCCGGGACCTATGGTTACTTCAAGAAGAAGGCGCTGTGCAAGGGTGATTTCAAGAACAACGTCAACGAGCAGCCGGGTTCGGCCTCGGTGGTGCAGTCGGTATCCAGCTCACTGAACGGTATCGGCTACTCCGGCATCGGCTACAAGACCTCGGGAGTACGTGCCGTGCCACTGGCGAAGAAGGAAGGTCAGCCCTTTGTGGAAGCCACCGGCGAGAACGCCATCAAGGGCAAGTTTCCCCTGGCCCGTTTCCTGTACATCTATGTCAACAAGCACCCCAACAAGCCGCTGCCACCGCTGGAGCGCGAGTTCCTGAAACTGGTGCTGTCGAAGACCGGTCAGAAGGTGGTGGTCAAGGATGGCTATATCCCGCTGCCGGCTTCGGTGGCCCAAAAGGAACTGGCCAAGCTGCAGTAGCAGGGCACAGTATTCTCGCAATCGACGGCCCCGCTTCTGCGGGGCCGTTTTCCGTTTTGGCGCAGGACAGTTATTAGTCGTCTCACAATTGTCTGAACATGGAAGTCCTGTGAATTCGTAGGATGGGCAAAGGAACGCAGCGACGTGCCCATCAGCATCCCGTGACCGTCATGATGGGCACGGCCCTTCGGGCCTTTGCCCATCCTACCAAGTCTGGTGTTGTCGAAGACAGGTCAGAAGGTGGGGGTCAAGGATGGCTATATCCCGCTGCCGGCTTCGGTGACCCAAAAGGAACTGGCCAAGCTACAGTAGCAGGCGCCGGTTTCGGCGACAGGGACGGCCCCGCGCGAGCGGGGCCGTTCTTGTATGGGCGCAGCATCGTTGGCCCGCAACCGGGTCGGCTCGGCGGGTGGTCGTGCAGTTCTCAGGCCGCGCTCAGCATGTGGCGCAGGGCGTAGAAGTCGCCATAGTCGATGTGGCGCAGCATCAGCCCGACCCCGGTGCTGTTACCGTGTACCACATAGGCGGGCAGATGGTGTTCCCTGGGCTTGCCGTTCTTCCGGGTCACGAAAATGACCTCCAGTTCGGCGTTGACAGGCAGTTCGACCCCCTGGGTGCGCACGAACATGCCTTCCAGACTGACATCGCGCGTGCGGCCGTGGATGGTGCCCACCGGGTCGTAGTGCAGCGCGACCTCCATCTCGATCGGCTTGCGTTCGCTCCAACGGTGTTCGATTGCCATGGTATTCCTCCCTCGGCATTTCCCTTTGCCGGTTTTTCGTCAGCAGGAAGAAATCCAGCAAGAATGGTGCCAGTCTTCCTGTCCCCTCACCGACTAGCCCGCATATTGCACCAGGGGCTGCGGATGATGGCGGATTTGCAGCCGGGCTCGGGGAGGGCTGGCGCTCAAGCCGCAGCCGTCGCTACGGCTTGAGTGAAGCGCCCCCGAGGCCGAGCGAAAAAAATCCGCCAGGGCCGCAGCAGGATGCGGGCGGGCACAAATCGTACTCCGGGCCATGGGCAAACAACCCGATCCATTGCCCGCCAGGACAACAAGTTGCCCGCCGCCCGCTACCGCCCTGGTACAATATGCGGGCTATCCGTCCGGCCCCTGTTTCTACTATAGTCCCTGCGGGCATCGCTTCCAGGACGCCATCGCGTTCCAAGGCCGGCAGTCGGTTGGTATAGTCGCGGCACGGCCGAAAGGCCGGTTCCCATCGCTTTTCGAGAGGCTGCCCGGTGCTGGATGCCCCTGTGTTCGACGAGATCGCCGCCGTCGATCTCGGTTCCAACAGTTTCCACATGATCGTCGCCCGTCTGCGCGATGGCCGGCTGGAGGTCATCGACCGGCTGCGCGAGCATGTGCGCCTGGCGCAGGGCCTGTTGCCCGACAACCGCCTGTCCGAAGAAGCCCGTGCGCGTGCCCTGGACTGTCTGGCGCGCTTCGGCCAGCGGCTACGGGAACTGCCGACGGGGGCGGTGCGGGCGGTCGGTACCAACACCCTGCGCAAGGCCCGCTCGCCCGGTTTTCTGGAGGCAGCACGGGAGGCGCTGGGGCATCCGGTCGAGATCATCTCCGGCGTCGAGGAGGCGCGCCTGATCTATCTGGGCGTGGCCCGCAGCCTGGAGGCGGCGGCACGCGAGCGGCGGCTGGTGATGGACATCGGCGGGGGCAGCACCGAACTCATCATCGGCAGCGGCGACCAGGCCCAGGAGCTGGAGAGCCTGTACATGGGTTGCGTGTCCATGAGCCAGCGCTTCTTTGCCGATGGCCGCGTGGACAAGCCGGCCATGCGCCGCGCCATCCTGGCCGCCCAGCTCGAAGTGGAACCCATACGCCGGCGTTTTCTGCGCCGGGGCTGGGAAGGGGCGGTCGGGGCCTCGGGTACCATCAAGGCGGTCAGGCAGATCCTGCTGGCCGAGGGCTGGTCCGACCAGGGCATTACCCCCGGAGGGCTGAAGAAGCTGCGCAAGGCGCTGATCGCGGCCGGCGACATGGCGAAGGTTTCGCTCAAGTCGCTGAGCGACGAGCGGCGGCCGGTGCTGCCGGGCGGAGTTGCCATCCTCAGTGCCGTTTTCGACCTGCTCGAAATCGAGCGCATGCAGGTGTCGTCCGGCGCGCTTCGCGAGGGCATACTGTTCGACCTGGTCGGCCGCCTGCACCATGCCGATATCCGCGAGCACAGCGTCGAGCGCATGATCGAGCGCTTCCGCTGCGACACGGCGCAGGCGCAGCGCGTCGCGCGCGTGGCCCTGCGCCTGTTCGACCAGCTCGCGCCGGACTGGAAGCTGGACGTGGGCATCTGGCGACCGGTGCTGGACTGGGCCGCGCGGCTGCACGAAATCGGTCTGGTGGTGGCGCATGGCCAGTATCACAAGCACGGTGCCTACCTGGTCGAGCACTCCGATATGGCCGGCTTTTCGCTGACCGAACAGAAAATGCTGGCCGCACTGGTCCGCAGTCACAGGCGCAAGTTTCCCCGCGCCGTTTTCGAGGGCCTGCCCAGGGGCGTGCGCGAGGTCGCGGAGTCGCTGGCCGTGCTGCTGCGGCTGGCGGCGCTGATCCAGCGTGGCCGCTCCAGTCGCACACCGGAAATCCTGCACGCGCGAGCCGATGGCCCGCGGGGGCTGACGCTGCGCTTCGGCAAGGGCTTTCTCGAGCATCACCCGCTGACCCGTGCCGATCTGGAAGCCGAGCGGCGCTACCTCGGGGCGATCGGCTGGCGGCTCGATTTCGAGTGAAATGCCACGGTTGCGGGCGCAACGCAGAGGCACATAGGGCGCCGCGAAAGCCGGGTGCAGCTTGTGTTGAACCAGGGCCTGGGAGGGTGTCTTCCGCCGCGTTCGCTGGCTTGTCTCCTCAGCCCGGGCGGGCGCGCAGTTCCAGCAGCTCGCACTGGGCGCAGCGCGGTTTCTGCCTGCCGCGCGGACGCTGTCGCCGATAGTGGCCATCGCGATGCAGCACCCAGGCCTGGGTGTTGTCGGCCAGATAGAGTTCCAGCCCTTCCTTCATGATCTGCTTGCGCAGGGTGGGGTCTTCCACCGGAAAACAGGTTTCCACGCGTCGGAAGAAGTTGCGGTCCATCCAGTCCGCGCTGGACAGCCACAGCTCCTCATTGCCGTCGTTGCGGAAGTGGAAGACACGCGTGTGTTCGAGGAAGCGCCCGACGATGGAACGCACCTGGATGCGTTCGGACACGCCGGGCACGCCGGGGCGCAGGCAGCAGACGCCGCGGACGATGAGGTCGATGCGCACGCCTGCCTGCGAGGCGGCATACAGGGCCTGGATGATCTGCGGTTCGATCAGTGCATTCATCTTGGCGATGATGCGGGCGCGCTTGCCCTGGCGTGCAAACGCAGCCTCGCGCTCGATTTTTTCCATCAGTGCCTTGTGCAGGGTGAAGGGTGACTGCAGCAGCTTGCGCAGGGGTTTGACCTTGCCCAGGCTGGTGAGCTGCTGGAAGATCCGGCGCACGTCTTCGCCGATGACCTTGTCGGCGGTGAGCAGGCCATAGTCGGTATACAGGCGCGCGGTGCGGGCATGGTAGTTGCCGGTGCCGAGGTGCACATAGTGACGCAGCCGCCGGCCCTCGCGGCGGGTGACGAGGATCATCTTGGCGTGGGTCTTGTAGCCGACCACGCCATAGGTCACGTGCGCGCCGGCTTCCTGCAGCCGGTTTGCGAGCTGGATGTTGGCCTCCTCGTCAAAGCGCGCGCGCAATTCCACCACCACCGTGACCTCCTTGCCGTTGCGCGCGGCGGCAACCAGGGCGTCCACCACCGCGGAATCCGGGCCGGTACGGTAGAGGGTCTGCTTGATGGCCAGAACCTGGGGGTCGGTGGCCGCCTGGCGCAGGAAATCGAGCACCGGCGCGAAGGACTCGAAGGGGTGGTGCAGCAGCACGTCCTGGCGGCGCAGGATCTCGAAGATGTTCTGTTCCGCCGGCAGCGCAGTCGGCCGGCTGGGCTTGAAGGGCAGGTACTTGAGATCCGGCCGCTCCACCAGATCGGCGATGGCGATGAGCCGGTTGAGATTCACCGGGCCGTTGACCTGGTACAGGTCGGCCTCGGTCAGCCCGAACTGGGCGAGCAGGAAATCGGCCATTCTGCGGCTGCAGTTGTCGGCCACCTCCAGGCGCACCGCATCGCCGTAACGGCGGGACAGCAGCTCGCCCTCCATGGCCCGCATCAGGTCATCGATTTCTTCCTCGTCGACGAACAGGTCGCTGTTGCGGGTGACCCGGAACTGGTAGCAGCCGGTCACCTTCATGCCGGGAAAGAGCTCGTCGACATGGGCGTGGATGACGGAGGACAGGAACACAAAGTCATAGGGGCCGGCGCCGCTGCTCTCGGGCAGGCGGATCAGGCGCGGCAGCGAACGCGGGGCCTGGACGATGGCTATGCCGCCGGAGCGGCCAAAGGCGTCCTTGCCTTCCAGCGACACGATGAAGTTCAGGCTCTTGTTGAGAATGCGGGGGAAGGGGTGCGCGGGATCCAGGCCCAGCGGACTCAGCACCGGCATCAGTTCCTGGCTGAAGTATTTCTGCACCCACTGTGCCTGGGTTTCGCTCCAGTCGCTGCGGCGTAGGAAGCGGATCTGCTCGGACTCCAGCGCGGGAATCAGCTCGTCGTTGAGCACCCGGTACTGGAGGTCCACCAGGTCATGGGCCTCGGCGCTGATCTGGGCCAGTGCCTCCTGCGGGGTGAGGCCGTCGGATCCCGTTTCCACCGAGCCGGATTCGAGCTTCTGCTTGAGTCCGGCAACGCGGATTTCGAAGAATTCGTCCAGGTTGGTGCTGGAGATGCAGAGAAACTTCAGGCGCTCCAGCAGGGGTGTGTCCGGGTCCCGTGCCTGTTCCAGCACGCGCCGGTTGAAGGCGAGCAGGCTGAGTTCACGGTTGATGTAGAGATCCGGGCTGGTGAGGCTGATGGCATCCATGGGAGCTGGTGGTGACGTTGGCGATTTGCTGACCATTATGCCCGACCGGCCGCAGCCCGACAGACTTCCGAGGGAAATGTCACGGAAACGTCATGAACACGTCCCGTCGCGGGCCGGCCGGCGGTGCCGGGCTATACGGGGCGCCTTGTCACACAACTGTCATATTGAGCGCCTAGCATACGCGCCATGAGTGAGTCCGGCCCCTCCCGCCCCTCCGTTCTGGAGCGTATTCCCGCCGAGACGCGTGCCCGGCGATGGCGCTGGCGCACGCTCAAGGACTGGCTCGCCCGTTATGGCGTGAGCGCCGGCGGGATCGGCGTGATCGTCGCCATCCTGCTGATTTTCTTCTATCTCCTCTACGTAGTGATGCCGCTGCTCGAGCCCGGCGAGGCGAGCCCGGTGGCCGACTATGCGGCGCCCTCGGCCGAGGTGCCGGTGGTGCACCTGGCCATGGAGGAACAGGCGGAAATCGGTGTCCGCTACGGCCGCGATGGCCGGGTGAGCTTCTTCAGAACCGATACCGGTGCCGTGCTGGACGAGCGCCGGTTGTCCCTGCCCGAGGGTGTGTCCGTCACCAGCGTTGCGGTGGCGCGGCCCGACAGTCACGCCGTGGCCTACGGCCTGTCCGACGGGCGTGCCCTGGTGGTCAAGGACCGCTACCGGGTGAGCTACCCCGATGACCGGCGGCTGATCACCCCGGAACTCGAGTATCCGCTGGGTGAGGAACCGGTGGTGGTGGATCCGGAAGGGCAGCCGCTCACCGCGCTGGGCCTGGAACTGGACGAGGAGTCGACCCTGGTCGGGGCCACGGCCGACGGCCGCCTGGTGCTGACCAACATCCGCCGCGAAGAATCCTTCCTCGGCGATGAAGTAGAGCTGGTCGAGACCCGCACCGAGCTGCCGCGCCAACTCGATGACATCCGCTTCCTGCTGATCAACCCCCAGCAGTGGGTGCTGCATGTCGCCGACGGCACCGGCCGGCTGGTGCACTACGACATATCCGACAAGGAATCCCCGCGCATCGTCGAGGAAGTGCGCCTGCTTGGTGATCGCAAGGGCGCCACCCTCACCGCCCTGCGATTCCTCACTGGGGGCATCTCGCTGCTGGCCGGCGCCTCGGACGGCAGCATCAGCCAGTGGTTCGCGGTGCGCGACGAGGAAGGCCAGGAGCGGCTGCGGCGTATCCGCGAGTTCCACGAGCAGTCCGCGCCCATAGTCGGCATTGCCAGCGAGTATGCCCGCAAGGGCTTTCTGGCCGCGGACTCCAACGGCAACCTGGCCATCTACCACGCCACTGCGCACAACCTGATTCTCAGGGAAAAGGTGAGCGACGGCCGGCCTGCCGCCATTGCCATCGCGCCGCGCGCCAATGCCTGGCTGGCCGAGGACGGCAACGGTCGGTTGCACTTCTGGGCCGTGCACAACGAGCATCCGGAGATTTCCTGGTCCTCGTTGTGGGGCAAGGTCTGGTACGAAAGTTATGACGAGCCCGCCTATATCTGGCAGTCGTCCTCGGCCAGCAACGACTTCGAGCCCAAGTTCAGCCTCACGCCGCTGTCCTTCGGCACCCTCAAGGCGGCCTTTTATGCCATGCTGATCGGCGCGCCTCTGGCCATCCTGGGCGCCATCTATACCGCCTACTTCATGGCCCCGCGCATGCGCGGGGCGGTCAAGCCCACCATCGAGATCATGGAAGCCCTGCCCACCGTGATCCTGGGCTTTCTTGCCGGCCTGTGGCTGGCGCCGCTGGTCGAGAAGTACCTCCCGGGCATCTTTGCCCTGCTGCTGGTGATGCCGCTGGGCGTGCTGCTGGTGTCCTTCCTGTGGACGCGGCTGCCGGAACGCGTACGCCATCGGGTGCCCGATGGCTGGGAGGCGTTGTTGCTGGTGCCGGTGCTGGTGCTGATCGGCTGGCTGTCCTTTACCCTCTCCCATCCCATCGAGAATCTGCTGTTCGACGGGGACATGCGCCTGTGGCTGACGCACACCATGGGCATCGACTTCGACCAGCGCAACTCGCTGGTGGTCGGCCTGGCCATGGGCTTCGCCGTCATTCCGACCATCTTTTCCATCGCCGAGGATGCCATCTTCAATGTGCCCAAGCAGTTGACCACCGGCTCTCTGGCACTGGGCGCCACGCCCTGGCAGACGCTGGTGCGGGTGGTCATCCTGACCGCCAGCCCGGGCATATTCTCGGCGGTTATGATCGGTCTGGGGCGTGCCGTCGGCGAGACCATGATCGTGCTCATGGCCACCGGCAACACGCCGGTCATGGACTGGAGCATTTTCCAGGGCATGCGCACCCTGTCTGCGAACATTGCGGTGGAAATGCCGGAGTCGGAGGTGGGCAGCACCCACTACCGGGTGCTGTTCCTGGCGGCACTGGTGCTGTTCCTGTTCACCTTCCTGTTCAACACCGTGGCCGAGCTGGTCCGCCAGCGGTTGCGGCGCAAGTATGCGAGCCTGTAGGGAAACGATATGAAGGCCGGCTTCAGGCACTGGTTGAGCAGCGGTTCCCCGTGGATCTGGATCAATGCCGCGGCAGTGAGTGCCAGCCTCATCATGGTGGTGGGCCTGCTGGCATTGATCGCCGTGCGCGGCATGGGGCACTTCTGGCCGGCAGCCATCCATGAAATCCAGTACCGCGGCGATGACGGCACCGTCACCCGCCTTATCGGCGAGATCACCGAACGGGAGACCGTGAGCCGTGCGTACCTGGAGGCCGCCGGCATGCAGGTGCCGGGTGACCTGGACCTTGTCGAACGTTTCCTGCTCAAGACCGGCAACCGCGATGTCACCGGCTTCGACTTCCGCTGGCTCATCCGGCCGCGGGTGATCGAGGACAGCAACCCGCCCGGGCTGATGGCGCTGGAACGCCATGAATGGGGCAACTTCTATGGTTACCTGGTCGAGCTGCGCGAAGCCGGCCAGACGGTTGCCAGTGGCGAGACGGCCTGGGAGGCGCTGCAGCCGCGCCTGGAGCGCGCCCACGACCTATACGAGCAGATCCGAGAAATCGAGAAGGACGATATCGGTAACATCAACTATGGCATGGAACGGCTGCGGCTGGAACAGCGTCGCCTTGAACTCGAGGGGCGGGCCACGCCCGAGGCCCTTGCCGAACTGGACCGGGAGCGCGCGGAATTGCAGCAGCGTTACCAGGCATTGCAGGCGCGTCTCGCTGAGCTGCATGGCGAGATCGCGCGCGACAGTCTCATTGCCGAGGCGATGACCGGCCAGCAGGTCGAGATCCCGCTGGCCAAGATCGTGCGTGCCTACCGGCCCAATGCCATGGGGCTTGGCGACAAGCTTGGTTTCTACATGGCCAAGCTCTGGGAATTCGTCAGCGACGAGCCGCGCGAGGCCAATACCGAGGGTGGCATCTTCCCGGCCATCTTCGGCACCGTGATGATGGTGTTCATCATGTCCATCCTGGTCACGCCCTTTGGTGTGGTGGCCGCGGTCTATTTGCGCGAGTATGCCACCCAGGGGCCGTTGACGCGGCTGATCCGCATTGCAGTGAACAATCTGGCCGGCGTGCCGTCCATCGTCTACGGCGTTTTCGGTCTGGGATTCTTCGTCTATTTCCTGGGCGGCAATATCGATGCCCTGTTTTTCCCCGAGGCCCTGCCGGCGCCCACCTTCGGCACGCCGGGCCTGCTCTGGGCCTCGCTGACCCTGGCCCTGCTGACCCTGCCGGTGGTGATCGTGGCCACCGAGGAAGGACTGACCCGCATTCCGCGCTCCATCCGCGAGGGCAGCCTCGCGCTGGGCGCAACCAAGGCCGAGACCCTGTGGCGGACCATCCTGCCCATGGCCAGCCCGGCCATGATGACCGGTCTGATCCTGGCCGTAGCGCGCGCCGCCGGCGAGGTGGCGCCGCTGATGCTGGTCGGTGTGGTCAAGCTGGCGCCCTCGTTACCGCTGGACAGCAACTTCCCCTTCCTGCATCTGGACCGCAAGTTCATGCACCTGGGCTTCCACATCTATGATGTCGGGTTCCAGAGCCCCAACGTGGAGGCCGCACGGCCACTGGTCTACGCCACGGCGCTGCTGCTGGTGGTGGTGATCGTGGTGCTGAACCTGGCTGCGATCGCCATCCGCAACCGTTTGCGGGAACAGTACAAGTCCTTCGACCAGGGCTGAGCGCCCGATGCGAGTAAAGACACCCATGAGCGAACAAGGCACACCCACCCATGCATTGGATCCCAGCATCCTGGAGTCCCGTCCCATGCAGCCGCCGGGGCTGGAGCACGAGGATATCTGTCTGGAAGTCCGCGACCTGGATCTCTACTATGGCGAGAAGCAGGCGCTGAAGAAGATCAACATGCGCATTCCGCGGCAGCGGGTGACGGCCTTCATCGGTCCCAGTGGCTGCGGCAAGTCCACCCTGCTTCGGTGTTTCAATCGCATGAACGACCTGGTCGATGGCTGTCGGGTCGAGGGCGCCATCGAGCTCGACGGTCAGGACATCTATGACAAGAGTGTCAACGTCGCCGATCTGCGGCGTCGGGTGGGCATGGTATTCCAGAAGCCCAATCCCTTTCCCAAGAGCATCTACGAGAATGTCGCCTACGGCCTGCGGCTGCAGGGCGTGAACAGCAGGCGCATCCTCGACGAGGTGGTGGAGCGCTCGCTGCGCGGCGCTGCACTCTGGGACGAGGTCAAGGATCGTCTGCACGACAGTGCCATGGGACTGTCCGGTGGTCAGCAGCAGCGCCTGGTCATCGCCCGTGCCATCGCCATAGAGCCCGAAGTGTTGCTGCTCGACGAACCGGCCTCGGCGCTGGATCCGATCTCCACACTGAAGATCGAGGAGCTGATCTACGAGCTGAAGTCCGACTACACCATCGTCATCGTGACCCACAACATGCAGCAGGCGGCGCGGGTTTCGGACTATACTGCCTTCATGTACCTCGGTGAGCTCATCGAGCACGGCGATACCAACACCATCTTCACCAACCCGGCGAAGAAGATGACGGAAGACTATATCACCGGCCGTTACGGCTGAGTCGGGCAGGGCATCCCAGGAGCACGACATGGACAAGAACAGCATCGGTCAGCACATCTCACGGCAGTACAACGCCGAGCTGGAAGATATTCGCAACAAGGTGCTGGCCATGGGAGGGCTGGTCGAGCAGCAGGTGGCCGATGCCATGGTGGCGCTGCTCGAGGGCGACGAGCGCATGGCCGACATCGTCATCAACAATGACTTCAAGGTGAATGCCCTGGAAGTCGCGATCGACGAGGAATGCAACTTCATTCTCGCCCGGCGCCAGCCGGCGGCGAGTGACCTGCGCCTGATCATGGCGGTGATCAAGACCATTACCGATCTCGAGCGCATCGGCGACGAGGCCGAGCGCATTGCGCGCATGGCACAGCACATTGCCAGCAAGGATGTGGCCAACCGCTATCATGACCGGCTCGAGCACCTGGGCGACCTCTCGCGCAAGATGCTGCATGGCGCGCTGGATGCCTTTGCCCGCATGGATCCCGAGCTGGCGGTTCAGGTGTGGCACGAGGATGCCAAGATCGACAAGGAGTACGAGGGCGTGATGCGGCAGATGATCACGCTGATGATGGAAGATTCGCGGGCCATTCCCAGCGTGCTGGATGCCATGTGGGCGGCGCGCGCGCTGGAACGCATCGGCGACCGTGCCGGGAACATCTGCGAGTACGTGATCTATCTGGTCAAGGGCAAGGATGTGCGCCACACCAGCCTCGAGCAGCTGGAGCGCGAGGCGCACGAGGGGAAGGACTGACGGATGTCGTGGTTTGACGGATAGCCACGGTATCCACCGAATCCACGGAAACCGTCAATGGCCTGTCCGGTTCCCTGCCGTGAGTGCCGAATGATCGTTGCCGTGGATGCAGTGGGTGCAGTGGCCGTCCAGATGATGATAGCCACGGTATCCACCGGACCCACGGAAACCGTCGATCGCGTGTCCGTTTCCCTGCGGTTAGCGCCGAACAGTTGTTTCCGTGGGTTCAGTGGGTGCAGTGGCCGTTGAACAGGGAACCGCCCCTGGCCTGGTGCCGTGCTCCGGCAATCAGCCGAGCAGGAATTCCAGCAGTGCCTTCTGGGCATGCAAGCGGTTCTCGGCCTGATCCCAGACCAGGCTGCGCGGGCCGTCGATGACGGAGGTGGCGACCTCTTCCCCGCGATGGGCCGGCAGGCAGTGCATGAACACGGCGTCCGCTGCTGCGCACTCCATGATTTCGTCGGTCACCTGATAGTCCGCAAAGGCGCGCTCGCGCTGCGCCTGTTCCTCTTCCTGTCCCATGCTCGCCCAGACGTCGGTGGTCACCAGATCGGCACCGGTCGCGGCCTCGCGCGGATCGCGCACGATCGCTACCCGGTCGCCGGCAGCGGCAAGGATATCGGGGGCGGGGTCGTAACCTTCCGGACAGGCAATGTGCAGCCGGAAGTCGAACTGGCGGGCGGCATTGATGTAGGAGTGACACATGTTGTTGCCGTCGCCGATCCAGGCCACGGTACGGCCCTGGATGTCGCCGCGGTGCTCGACGAAGGTCTGCACGTCGGCCAGCAGCTGGCAGGGATGGTAGCGGTCGGTCAGGGCATTGATGACCGGCACCCGCGACACGGCCGCAAAGCGTTCGATCTTCTCGTGCTCGAAGGTGCGGATCATGATGGCGTCGGCCATGCGTGACAGTACTCGCGCCGTGTCTTCCAGCGGTTCGCCACGCCCGAGCTGGGTGTCGCGCGGGGACAGGAACAGGGCATGGCCGCCGAGCTGGGCCATGCCGGCCTCGAAGGATACCCGGGTACGGGTCGAGGACTTTTCGAAGATCATGGCCAGCACCTTCCCCTTGAAGGGCTGGTAGAGTTCGCCCGCCTGATGCCGGCGCTTGAGCTCGATCGCGCGCGCGATCAGCGCACGAAGCTCGTCGGATGACAGGTCGAGCAGGGTCAGGAAGTGCCGCACGCTCACGCCGCGGCCCCTTCCGAGGTGAAGCTGCGTACCAGTGCGGCGACTTCGTCGA
>NZ_JALTON010000051.1 GCF_027000115.1 Thiohalobacter sp.
GCCCGACACCGTCTCCGGGGCGTTGACCCGGCTTCGAAACGCCTTCCTGCGCGCCTTCGGGGAACGGGACGTGGGGAGCGGATTCACGGCCGGTCTGGCCAGAGCGATCCAGTTCCTTGCCGCCCACATCGACCTGCTGATCCAGCTGGCGGGCACCACGCTGGTCGCGGCCTTCGGGCGCATGGTGGCCTCCATGGCGGCAAGCGTGGCTGCTTCCCGTGCCGAGGCCGCCGCGCGGCTGAACAACCTGCGCCTGATCGAGGCGGAGGCGGCCGCCCGGCTGCGAGCGGCCCGGGCGGCACTGGCGCAGGCCGCAGCCCAGGGCAAGGCGACCACGGCCTTGCGTGCGGACTTGGCCCGAGCGGCACAGGAAGCAGTCAAGGCGCGGCGCGCCATCACCGCGGCGGCGCAGGGCACCACCTTGCTGGCCCGTGCCGGCGGGCTCTTGCGCGGCGCGCTGGCGCTGCTCGGCGGTCCCATCGGGCTGATTGTCACTGGCCTGGGACTGCTGGCCACCGCCGCCTTCTCGGCCCGGGACAAGGTGGTGGCATTCGGCGGCAAGACCGCCACCATCGGGCAGATCGTCTCGGCCGCCTGGGAACTCGTCACCGAGAAGATCGGGGCCTTCGTCGATGCCTTGATCTCCCTGGTGGGCATCAACGACAAGACCTGGGCGAGCCTGCGCGAGACGGTGATCGACGGCGTAAATGCCATCGGCCGTGCGGTGCGAACGTTCGTCAACGGCATCATCGGGTCTTTCAACGCCGTGGGCAAGGTGGTGGGGATCACCGCCGCCTTCCTCGTGCGCCGGTTCAAACGGGCCTTCTCCGACATCGCCGCGCTGGCCCGTGCCCTGGGCCGGGATATCGCAGCGGCGTTCGAGGGCGACTTCTCGCTGCGCCATCTCAAGGCCGCGCTGCGCGCGGGCCGGAACGAGATGCGCGGTTTCGGCAAGGCTCTGGGCGACGCGGTCAAGGAATCGCTGGGACGTGACTACGTGGGCGAGACCGCCCGGGCGATCGCCGCGCGTATCCGCAGCGAGCAGAAACGCCAGCGGATCTTTGCCAGACCCCAGCCCAAGGGTGCGCCATCCAGCGAGGACACTGCCGTCCGCCTCAAGCTCGCAGAAAGCCAAAGCGAAGCGGAACTCAGGATCCTCAAGGAAGGGCTGGCGCAGACCTCCAGGGCGCTCGACCGGGCGCTGGCCGATCGCCTGATCTCCCTCCGAGACTACTACGCTCAAAAGACAGCCATCGAGCAGCGGGAAATCGACGCCGAGATTGCCCGCAAGCGGCAGGCCCTGGCCGAGCAGCGGCGCATCCTGAGAGAAGCCAGCGATGAGAAGGCGCGGCTCGACGCAAAGGGGCAGATCGCGAAGCTTGAGGCCGACCTGATCGCACTGAACAACCGTCGTGCCGAGTCGGAAGTGGCCAACGCCCGCAAGGCGGCAGCTGCCGAACGGGAACTCATGGATGCGCTTGCCCGGGCCCGCGACGAACTGGCTCGCCTTACGGGCACCGGGACCGACGCCCAGCGCCGCGAGGCCATCGCCCGGGCTTACCGCGATCTGCGCGCCCGGCTGCTGGCGGAGAACGACACGGCCGGCGCCTCATTGATCGACCGTCTGATCGACGTCAAGGCAGCACAAGCCAACCTCGACGCCCTGGAGTCGAAATGGCGCCTGACCGCCGAGCGGATGCGTAACGCCCAGGAGGCGATCCGTATCCAGCAGCAAACGGGGCTGCTGACCGAGGCCCAGGCGCGCGAGCAGATCGTCCGTCTCCAGCAGCAGTCCGCCGCCGAGATGGAAACGTTGCTGCCGCTCATGGAACAGGCGGCCCGGGCCATCGGACCCGAGGCGGTCGCCCGGGTGCAGGCCTGGAAGAACGAACTGGCCAGGACCCGGCTGGTGGTCGATGAGGTGGCGGTTCGGGTCAAAGGCCAGGTCCAGGACGCCTTCGCCACGATGTTCGAGCAAATCGGTTCAGGCGCCAAGTCGGCCAAGGAGGCGTTCCGGGATTTCGCTCGCTCGGTCATCGCCTCGATCAATCGCATCGCCGCGCAGAAGCTGGCCCAGTCGCTGTTCGGAGGCGTCAGTGGGGGCATCGGCGGTTTCGTCGGCGCGCTGTTCAAGGGCTTCTCGACCGGCGGCTATGTCACCGGCCCCGGCACATCCACCTCCGACTCCATCCCGGCGCGCCTTTCCGCTGGCGAGTACGTGATCAATGCCGCCTCGGTGAAGAAAGTGGGTGTGGCCTTTTTGGATGCGATCAATGGCGGGGCCTTCGCGCCGCGTTGGCGGGGTCCCAACCTGGCCTTCGCTACAGGCGGCCTGGTGCCGAACGCGGGACGCCAGGAGAAGCCCCAGGTCAACGTCCGGGTGGTGAACGCCGTGGACGAGTCGCTGGTGGGCGACTACCTGGCCACGCCCGCGGGCGAGCAGGTCATCACCAATGTCATCCGGCGCAACGCCGCCACGGTGCGCCAGTACCTCGGGAGTTAGCATGGCACTGTTGTTTGTCGACGGCTTCGATCACTTCGATCCCCAGGCCCTCAAGCCCGACGGCGTGCCCAACTACGGCTACGCCAAGGCCCAGTACGCGCCACAGTGCGAGCGGGCGCCCGGCCGCCGGAGTGCCTCGTCCGCGCTGCGCTTTCCCGCCAGCACCCAGGGCGTGGCCATGGTGCGTGAGATCGGCTACGGCGTGAGCCGGATCATCCTCGGCTGCGCCTTTCGCCTCGATCTGCTGCCACCGGACCACTTTCCGCTGCTGTTCGTGCGTACGGCCAACAACCAGCGCTATGAGGTGTCGGTCAATGCCATCGGGCTGCTGGGCATCGGCCAGGGCGGGTTTCCAACGGGCCAGTCATTGCGAGCCATCTCGGCCCAGACCTGGAACCACCTCGAGCTGAAGGTGGTGGAAGGCAACGGTACCGGGCTGCTGGAGCTGCGGGTCAACAGCCAGACCTGGCTGACCCTCAGCGGCCAGAACATCCCCACCGGCGGCAACCTGGTCGCCGGCGGCGTCTGCTGGGCCGATCAGCCGTACCCGGTGGAGCTGTTGTTCGACGACTTCTATCTGGCCGACGGCTCGGGGACCCGCAACAACGACTACCT
>NZ_JALTON010000052.1 GCF_027000115.1 Thiohalobacter sp.
AGACGACTCGCCACTTCCGAGACCTTGTGCCCCCGATCCGTGACCTGGCGCACCGCCTCGATCTTGAATTCGTCGGTATATCGCTTCCCACTCATGTCGACCTCCGTTACAGTTACATTGTAACGCTGAGGCGTCTACTAAACCCGGGGCGATTCAATATGTGGAATCAAATATTTGACAACTTGCTAGAACCCATCGTGCTCTTTAGCTTATTCGTGGTTTTGGTTTATGGTTGCGCTTTGCTGGTTTACTCAGTGATCGCAGGCAAACTTATGAAGTCGTTGGTGGGGTAATCACATAACAATCACACCCAGTTCGCCACTATGCGGCTGGGACGCGGCAAACGGCGCCGCGCCCCTGGTGTTAGCCGTTAGCCATTTATAGTGAACACTAATGCCAGAATACAAGCTTACACAAGGAATAATCGATCTATCAGAATCTAAGAAGTGGGATTCTGCAAAATTGGAGTGGCGTTTATCGGAAGTGTACGAAGCTGAAGAGCCTGAAACATGCCTTTGTGGGCACTACCCAATTATTGAAATTTGTGTGCTTTCTAATAAACGAAATGGAAATACTACACATGTTGGTAATTGCTGCGTTAAAAAGTTTATCGGGCTGCCGTCAGACAAAATATTTCAAGCTATAAAGCGGGTTCGCAAAGACAATGAAAAGTCTCTAAATGCAGAGGCTATTCAGTATGCCCATGATAGGGGCTGGATTAATGATTGGGAGAGAGATTTTTATCTTGATATTATGAGGAAACGTAAGCTAAGTGCAAAGCAGCTTAGAAAGAAAATACAAATAAATGAGAAGCTTTCTCGGAACATGAAGAATCGAGTCTAAATATGGCTAACAAGTGGGTCAACAAGGACTGGCAACTACGCTGCGCTTCGTTGCCAGCCTGTTACCCTTGTCGTTATGCATCAAGGAAGATGAGCTATGAGTCAAACGATATTTAGAGAGCGAGGATAGAGGTTTTTCTTCTTCTCGCGTGAAGAGTCAAGGATGCATGTTCACATCTATTGTGGAGACGGCGAGGCAAAGTATTGGTTGGAGCCACGCATCAAACTGGCAAAGAACTATATAATCTGTCCAAGGGGCAGCTTGCCCAGATAGAACGCCTCATTGAGGCACACTACGATGAACTCACAGACGCTTGGAAAGAACACTTCGGGGATTGAAGTATCGCACATTTCTCCTCATGGCATTTGGTTGCTGGCGGGGGATAAGGAATATTTCATGCCTTATGAGGACTTCCCGTGGTTCAAAAATGCGGCTATAGAGGCAGTACTAAAAGTCGAGAAGCCGAGTCCTGGCCATTTTTACTGGCCGGAACTGGATGTCGACCTGACGCCAGAAATCATTGAGCACCCTGAGCGTTTCCCGCTCAAAGCAAAAAATGCATAACAAATGCATTGAGTCTGCACCCTGAGGTGGACCCCAATCGTTGGACAGTGTGGAGCCGAAAATAAGTAAAGATTTGGCGCCTGAAAAGGCATGATCAGACCTGCTCGGGCAGGGATGATGCATGCACATCGGCCGGGGTCCGGCCGTCCAGAGAGCTATGCGGACGTTCATGGTTGTAGAACCGGAAATAGGCCGCAAGCCCTGCTTCGAGTTCCGGCACAGTGCCATAGTCCCGCAGATAGATATCCTCGTACTTGACACTGCGCCAGAGCCGCTCGACAAACACATTATCCAGCGCCCGGCCACGACCGTCCATGCTGATCAGGATCTGGCTGTCCAGCAGCCGACGGGAGAAGTCCGCACTGTGGCGCTTGCGTTTCTGTGACATGATTGGCGTCTCCTCCAGGCAGACATTGTCCGCGCCAATCTTTACTGAGCAACCTGTCCAGTTTTCGGGGTCCACCTCACAGTGCCCAGGCATTCGGAGGCTTTACACGATCAGCCATCGTTCTGGCTCCGGTTTGATACCGATTCCAATCAAAAAGGCCTCCCACGGGAGGCCTTTTTTCGTCATCGGGGGGTTTCCCGTTCAGCCGCCGAACACCACCGACAGAAAGCTGAACCAGGCGAAGGCCACCAGGGCGATGACAATGACCATGGGGAAGTTCTGGAAGGTAAACATCGGGCGCACCACTCTTTGAAAAGCCGGATAAATATTAGAGGAATCTTATATTAACGATCTCCGTCCTTCAAGTTGTCGTCGGGCGGCTCGGGGGCTTGAGGCCGGCGCGGGATCATGGGGTCGTCGTCGTCCATCAGGATGCGGTGGGCCGGACCCTCGAGGTCGTCGAACTGGCCGGAGCGGGAGGCCCAGAAGAAGGCGCCGAGGGCGATGGCCACGAACAGCAGGGCGATGGGGATCAGCAGGTAGAGGATGTCCATTTCAGTCCTCGGCTTGCAGCGGTTCGGGGGCGCGGCGCAGGCGCAGCGAGTTCAGCGCCACCGCCAGCGAGCTGGCGGACATGCCGATGGCGGCCATCCAGGGGGCCACCCAGCCGGCGACCGCCAGCGGCACGGCCAGGCCATTGTACCCCAGTGCCCAGGCGAGGTTCTGGCGGATGATGGCCAGGGTGCGGCGGGCCTGGCGCACGGCGGCGGCCAGATGGGGCAACCGCTCTGAGAGCAGCACCATGTCGGCGGCGGCGGCGGCGAGCTGGGTGCCGCTGCCCATGGCGATGGAGACCTGCGCGGCGGCCAGGGTGGGGGCGTCGTTGACACCGTCGCCGACCATGGCCACCACCGCGCCCTGCGCCTGCAGGGCCTTGAGATGGGCGAGCTTCTGGTCGGGCTTGAGGCCGCCCCGCGCATCCTCGATGCCGAGCGCCTCGGCCACGGCGCGCACGGCGGCGGGGTGGTCGCCGCTGAGCAGGCTGACCTCGATGCCCATGTCCCGCAGGGCCTGCACGGTGGCGCGGGCGCCGGACCGGAGCCGGTCCTGGAACAGGAATACGGCCAGCAGTTCGCGTTCGTCCGCCAGCCACACCCGGCTGCCGATGCCTTCCGTGTCCTGCGTCGGCAGCGGCCGCTCGCGCCCGCCCAGCCCCAGCGCAAAGTCGCGGGTGCCGATGCGGTAGCGTCGCCCCTGCACCTCGCCCTCGATGCCCTCGCCGGGCACGGCGACCAGATCGGCGGCGCTCAGCGCGGCGTCCGGTGCCGCGGCCTGCAGGGCGCGGGCCAGCGGATGCTCGGAGGCGGTCTCCAGCGCGGCGGCGATCGCCAGCGCGCGGTCGCGGGTCTGGGTGCCGAGGCGGACGACACCCGCCAGCCGCAGTCGGCCCTCGGTCAGCGTGCCGGTCTTGTCGAACACCATGTGACTGACCCGCGCCAGCGTCTCCAGCGCATGGCTGCGGGTGGTGAGCACGCCCAGCCGGGTGAGCGCGCCGGTGGCCGCGGTGAGCGCGACCGGGGTCGCCAGCGACAGGGCACAGGGACAGGTGACCACCAGCACCGACAGGGTGATGGCGAAGGCGCGGTCGGGATCGACCTGCCACCAGTACCAGGCCACGCCGGCGGCCAGCAGCAGCAGGGCGACGACGAACCAGCCGGCGACGCGGTCGGCGAGCCGGGCGACGGCGGGCTTCTCGGCCTGGGCCCGGTCCAGCAGGCGCACGATGGCCGACAGCACAGTGTCCTCGCCGACCTGTTCGACCTCCATCACCAGCGGGCTCTCGGCATTGACGCTGCCGCCCACCAGCCGGTCGCCGGGGCCGCGCGCCACCGGTACCGACTCGCCGCTGAGCAGGGACTCGTCCACCGAACTGCGGCCCTCGACAATGCGGCCGTCCGCGGGCACCGTCTCCCCGGGGCGGATGCGCACCCGGTCGCCGGGGACCAGTTCGGCGACGGCGACGACCGTCTCGGCATCGCCCTGGAGCCGGCGCGCGGTGGCCGGCAACAGACGCACCAGCGCCTCGGCCGCCTCGCCGGCGCGGTGGCGGGCACTCATCTCGAGGTAGCGCCCGGTGAGCAGGAAGAAGGTGAACATGGTCACCGAATCGAAATAGATCTCGCCCACGCCCCGCAGGGTGTGCCAGGCACTGGCCGCGAAGGCCAGCCCGATGGCCAGCGCCACCGGCACGTCCATGCCCGGACGGCCCCGCTTCAGATCGCGCCAGGCCCCGCGAAAGAAGGGTACGGCGGCATAGAAAACCACGGGCAGGGTGATGAGCAGGCTGACCCAGCGCAGGAAGTTGCGCAGCTCGGCGTCCATGCCCTGGGCATCGCCGGCGTAGAGACCGACGGCGATCATCATCACCTGCATCATGCCCAGCCCGGCAACGGCAATGCGGCGCAGGGCGAGGCTGCGCTCGCGCTTGAACACCTGCTCCTGGCGGCCGGGATCGAAGGGGTGGGCAATGTAGCCGATGCTGGCAATGGCACGCAGGATGTCGCTGAGATGGATGCGGCTGTCGTCCCAGCGCACGCGGGCCCGGTGGGTGGCGTAGTTGACCTGAAAGGACTCGACTCCCGGCAGACGGCTGACGTGGCGTTCGTTGAGCCAGACACAGGCGGCGCAGGTGATGCCCTCGAGGATCAGCGAGGCCTCGCGCATGTTGGCGTCGTCGCTGCGCACGAAGGTCTGCTGCAGGGCCGGGCGATCGTAGAGTTCCATTTCCCGCAGCGCGTCCGGAACCAGGTCGCGGGCGCTGCGCGCGGGCGCGGTGCGGTGTCGATAGAAGTCGGTGAGGCCGGCGGCGACGATGCTCTCGGCCACGGCCTGGCAACCGGGGCAACACATGGGGCGACTCGCGCCGTCGATCTCCACGCGATAGTCGCTGCCGGGCGGCACCGGCAGGCCGCAGTGGAAACACGGCCCGGTATCTGTCTCGGCGTCGGTGGACGATTGCGCGGGTACGCTGGACATCAGTCGGCTGTGGCGGTTGGCTGGCCCGGATATTTTTGCACGCGGGTGCGCGCCCGCAACTGATGCAGGTCATCCCCGCGGCGAATCTCCAGATCCAGCAGCCACGCCCCCGGCGCCGGCAGCACAAGCCTCGCCCGATACACCCCGGGCATGACCTCCTCCATGGTGAAATCCTGGTCCAGCCGGGTGTCGGAGGGGCGCATGAAGCGGCCACGCACTTCCGCACCCGAGACCGGCAGCCCCTCGCGGTCGGTGACCGCCACCTGGAAGGTGCTCTCCTGCCCCGCCAGGGCGGGCTGCAGCCAGCCCTTGCGCACCTGCCAGCCGCGCTCGGCCTGAATGCGCTGTTGCGCCAGGTAGCGGTTGTATTCGAGCTGCTGCCTCTGATAGTCCGGCGAGTCCACGCCGGGAAAGGCTGAAGTCACGGTTTCCACCGACGCATCCGGTGGCGGCAGGAGACGGCGCGCGACCGGTTCCGGCAGACCGCGCGTGGACACCACCACCAATATGCCGTCGAACAGCACCAGCAACACAAAGAAGGCGACGATGGCCGCCGGCGCCCAGTGGAACCAGCCCTCGTCGCCCCCATGCCGGGCGAGCCGTGCGTCGCGGTTGGCAACGATCAGGCCCAGCGCGTAGGCCGTCACGCCGTAGATGGCCACATGCATGGCCACCACGTCACCGCCCGGCCAATGCAGGATGGCCCAGGGCATGTAGAGCGCGATCGCAGCCAGGCCCACCAGGGTCGCCGCCGGCTTGGCCGCCATGCCGCCCAGCCAGCGCAGCAGAACGAACAGGACGACCTGCAACAGGGCGCCGAGCGGGATGGTGAGCAGCACCTTCATGCCGGCACCTCAGGGCAGATAGAACTTGGCGGGATGCCGCACCGGCGGCAGACTGCCATCCCGCGCACGGGCAACAAAGCTGAACTCGCGCGTGTGCCCAGGTCCGGCCTGCGGACGGTAACGCACGCGCGCCAGGATGCGTGCGCGCTGGTCCGGCGCCAGCCGGACATGCGCCAGGCGACCGAGGTCCAGCTCGGCACCCGGCAGGCCCTCGATGGCGATCTCCAGTTCCACCGGCTGATCGGTCTTGTTGTTGAACTTGAGCTCGTAGGCATTCTGCACCCGCCCGTCGGAGAGGGTGACGGCCAGCGGCTGACGCACCTGGGCGACCGTCAGCTCCAGCGGCGCCTGCCCGAGCACGCTCATGACCAGCCAGACAATGGCAGCGGCCAGGGTCAGGCCATAGACAATGTTCTTGAGGGTAAACACCCGCCGCGGACCACCCTCCTGCTCACGCTCCGAGGAATAGCGGATCAGGCCCCGTTCCCAGCCCAGCGAATCCATGATGGTGTCGCAGGCATCGATGCACAGGGCACAGGAAATGCACTGGTACTGGATACCGTTGCGGATATCGATACCGGTGGGACAGACCTGCACGCAGTAGCCACAATCGATGCAGTCACCGACGCCTTTCTCCTGGCGCGCCTCTCGCGTCTTGAAGCCGCGGGTGAGCTTGTGGCGGCCATTGGCAGCCTCGCCCCGGCGCTCGTCATAGGCCACGATCAGGGTATCGCGGTCGAACATGGCGCTCTGGAAGCGCGCATACGGACACATGTAGGTGCACACCTGCTCCCGCGCCAGTCCGGCCATGACGTAAGTGGTCAGGGTCAGGAACAGGGTGGTGGCATAGGCCGGAAAGGGCGCCGAACCGGTGAAGAAATCATGGAACAACTGCGGCGCATAACCCCAGTAGAGGGTGAAGGTGAGTCCGGTCCAGAAGGCCACCAGCAGCCACAGCAGGTGGGTGATTCCCTTCTTGCGAATCTTCTCCGGCGTCCAGGGCTGCTTGTCGAGGCGTATACGAGCCGGTCGTTCGCCCTGTACCCAGCGCTCGATGAGCAGATAGACATCCGTCCACAGGGTCTGGAAGCAGAAATAGCCGCAGAAGACGCGGCCGGCGATGCCGGTCACGAAGAACAGCAGGAAGGCGGCGATCACCAGCAGGCCGGCGAGCCAGAAGATGTCCTGGGCATGAACCACCAGGTCGAAGATGTAGAAACGCCGTCCCTCGATATCGAAGGACACCGCCTGCTCGGGCCCGACCGCTCGCTCCCAGGGAATCCAGGGCAACAGGAAATAGACGCCGTAGGCCAGCGTCAGGATGGCGTACTTGAGGGTGCGAAAGCGTCCCTTGACCGAGCGCGGATAGATCTTGATCCGGCTCTGATAGAGCTGCGGGGCGCCGTTTTCTGCCTGATTCATGCCCGATTCCGGGGCGGCAGCCAAACGGACTCCGGGGCGGATGTCCGCCCCGGCCCGATATCATCGATCACCGCGCGAATACGCGGCGCCCGCTGTCTACTGGCCGCCGCCGAGTTCGTGAACGTAGACAGTGAGCAGCTTGATCTGGGCGTCGGACAGGCGATCCTTCCACGCCGGCATCTTGCGTTCGATGCCATTGCGAACGACCTGCTTCACCGCGCTCAGCTTGCCGTCGAGATCACGCGCAGCGGGCACGTTGGCCACTTCCCAGATACTGTCGGTAAGATTGGCCGCGCCCTGCGACTGCAGGCCCGTCCCTTCCTTGGTGTGACAGTAGTAGCAGCCGCCCGTCTCGCCGGTGAAGATTCGCTTGCCGCGCGCGGCCCGATCCGCGTCGACCTCGTGACCCGACAGACCAAGCACGAAATGCGCCACATCCTCGAGCTGTTCGTCATCGAGGGTGCGGGCGAAGGCCGGCATGAAACCGAGCCGGCCTTCCGCAATCGTTTCCTGGATGCGATCGACCGCCCCCCCCCAGAGCCAGACATCGTCAGCCAGGTTGGGGAACAGGCCAATCACCCCGGTGCCGCCCGCGCCATGGCAGGGGGCACAGTTGTCGCCGAACAGGCCTTTGGCCTGGGAACGGGTGAAGGCCATCATGTCGGGGTCACCGAGAATCTCGTCATAGCTCGCCACCGCGACCTTGTCGAGATAGGCCTTCATCTTCAGGGCATCCTCGCCCTCGGTCATTTCCTTGATGAGCTTGGCGCGCGTGTTCCAGTGAGTTTCTACCTGGCGCCCGTCTTCGGTGGTATAGGTAATGGAACGCAGAAAGCCCTTGGTATAGTCGCGACCGATGGGCCAGGCCGGATACATCAGCCAGTAGATCAGGGCGAACACCACCGTGGCATAGAAACCCCACAGCCACCAGGTCGGCAACGGATTGTTGAATTCCTGCAGGTCACCATCCCAGGAATGACCGGTTGTCTGTACGGCACCCTGCTGCTTGTTGGACTCACTCATCACGATTTACCTTCGCATCATCACGCTCGCCGTCATCATCGGCGAAGGGAATGTATTTGTAGGATTCCAGCCGTTCCTTGCGCTTCTTGCCGGTATACACATAGATCAGGATGCCGCAGAAGGTGAAGAAGAACAGCAGCAGCGCAACGATCTTGCTGTTCTCGAACCGACCTATCCACGCGAGCAGGTCGCTCATCGCGGGCACCCCTCCTCCGGCAACGGCCGGCGGATGCCGGCCTGCGCACCGCAATCAGCGGAATTCGGCGAAATAGCCTTCGTCATACTTCGAGAAATCGACCAGGGTGCCCAGCATCTGCAAATAGGCCACCAGGGCGTCCATCTCGGTCAGCCGGGTCGGATCGCCGTCGTAATTCCCGGCCTGGGCCTGCGCCAGCAGATTCTGCTCGGCCTTGAGGATATTCAACTGGTCGGCGACTTCCTTGCCGAACTTCTCGACATTGGCCTCGTATTCTTCCCGAGTCTCGGAGTAGGGCACGCCGGTCATCTTCAGGGCGCGCAGGCGGTCGGCGATGTCCGCATACTCCAGCTCGTTCTCCAGCAGCCAGGGATAGTTCGGCATGATGGATTCGGGCACCACGTCACGCGGATTCACCAGATGAGCCACATGCCACTCGTTCGAGTACTTGCCGCCGACGCGGGCCAGATCGGGGCCGGTGCGCTTGGAACCCCACTGGAAGGGATGGTCGTACTGGGACTCGGCGGCCAGGGAGTAGTGACCGTAACGCAGCATCTCGTCACGGAAAGGACGGATCATCTGTGAGTGGCACAGATAGCAGCCTTCGCGCTGATAGATGTCGCGCCCGCGCAGCTCCAGCGGCGTATAGGGCCGCACGCCGTCCACATCCTCGATGGTGCTGTCGATGTAGAACAGCGGCACGATCTCGACCAGGCCGCCGATGGAGATGACCAGCAGGGTCAGCCCAATCAGCCAGCCCGCATTGGTTTCGATGGTTTCGTGCTTGAACAGGCTCACGTTCTGTCTCCCCGTATCAGGCGCGCGCCATCTTGGCGGCGATCTTGGCTTCGATGGCGGCCTGCTCGGCCTTGGCCTGGCGGATGGTCATGAAGAGGTTCCAGGCCATGACCAGGATACCGCTGACGAAGAAGGCGCCACCGATCGCGCGGACCACGTAGGGCTTGTGCAGGAACTGCACGGTTTCGATGAAGGTGTAGGCCAGCGAGCCATACTCGTCGAAGGCTCGCAGCAGCAGGCCCTGGCCGATGCCGGCCACCCACATGGCGCTGATGTAGAGCACGATGCCGATGGTGGCCAGATAGAAATGAACATAGACCAGCTTCTGGCTCCACAGGCGGGTGTCATAGAGGCGTGGCACCATGTGGTAGAAGGAACCCATGGAAATCAGCGCCACCCAGCCCAGGGCGCCCGAGTGCACATGGCCGATGGTCCAGTCGGTGTAGTGCGACAGGGCATTGACCGTCTTCAGGGACATCAGCGGTCCTTCGAAGGTGGACATGCCGTAGAAGGACAGGGCGGTGATCAGGAACAGCATGATCGGGTCGGTGCGCAGCTTGTTCCAGGCACCGGACAGCGTCATGATGCCGTTGATCATGCCCCCCCAGGAAGGCAGCAGCAGCATGACCGAAAAAGTCGCGGCCAGGGTAGAGGTCCAGTCCGGCAACGCCGTCCAGTGGAGGTGATGCGCGCCCACCCACATGTAAAGAAAGGACAGCGCCCAGAAATGGATGATGGAGAGACGGTAGGAGTACACCGGGCGGCCCGCCTGCTTGGGCACGAAGTAGTACATCATCCCCAGGAAGGCCGCGGTCAGGAAGAAGCCCACGGCGTTGTGGCCGTACCACCATTGTGTCATGGCGTCCTGGACACCGGAGAACATGGCGTAGGACTTCATGCCGAACAGGCTGACCGGCACCGCGATGTTGTTGAAGATATGTAGAATGGCCGTCGCCAGGATGAAGGCCACATAGAACCAGTTGGCGACATAGATGTGGGGCTGGGAGCGGCGACGCAGGGTTTGCACATAGACGATGAAATAGGCCACCCAGGTCACGGCAATCAGGATGTCGATGGGCCACTCGAACTCGGCATATTCGCGCGCCTGGGTGATGCCCATCATGTAGCTGATGGCACCCGCGGCCACGGCAATCTGCCAGCCCCAGAAGGTAAAGTTCGCCAGGGAATCGGAGTACAGGCGCGTCTGGCAGGTACGCTGGACGACGTAATAGGACGTCGCGAACAGGGCGCTGCCGCCGAAACCGAAGATGACCAGCGTGGTGTGCACCGGACGCAGCCGGCCGAAGGTGATGGCCGGGATATCGAAATTCAGGAAGGGATAGGCCAGTTCCAGCGCGATGTACAGCCCGGCGCCCATGCCGAGCACGCCCCATACCATCGCCATGATGGCGAACTTGCGGATTACCGCGTAGTTGTACTGATCGGTTCCGATCGCTGCAGCCTGTGCCATTTCGCCTCTTCCCTCACTTGAACCATCGGGCCGCGCACGAGGGCGCGGCCCGGAAAGGAAAATATCACGACATTCTAATATAAGGGCCTTCTACACGCAATAACCGCGTGGGTATTCCCGGAAATGCCGGCGCTGCCCCGGTGTCGGCAGACGACCCGGGAAGTGTAGTCGAGGAGGGACGGGCAAGGCCGGCGAACTATTCCGCCGGCCCGGAATCAGCCCAGCAGGCGGGGCAGATGGTGGTCGGCCAACAGGAAGGCAAATATCCCCATAAGATAAATTATGGAGTAGCCGAACATGGGCATGGCCGCGGCATCATCGCGCATCAGGCGCAGGGCATGGCGCAGGAAACCGGCGCCGAGCAGCAGGGCTCCGGCCAGATAGAGCCAGCCGCTCATGTGGGTGACGAAGGGCAGCGCACTCACCGCCACCAGCAGCACGGTGTACAGCAGCACCTGCAATCGGGTGAAGTCCACGCCATGGGTCACCGGCAGCATGGGCACGTCCACCGCGGCGTATTCGTTGCGGCGGTGGATCGCGAGCGCCCAGAAGTGCGGCGGCGTCCAGACGAAGATGATCAGGAACAGCAGCAGGGCATGCGGATCGAGGCTGCCGGTCACCGCCGTCCAGCCCAGCACCGGCGGCGCGGCACCGGCGGCACCGCCAATGACGATGTTCTGGGGCGTGGCACGCTTGAGGTAAAGGGTGTAGATGACCGCGTAACCGACCAGGGCGAACAGGGTGAGCCAGGCGGTGAGCGGGTTGACGAACAGGTACAACATGCCCATGCCCAGGCTGCCGATGACCATGGCGAAGGCCAGGCACTGACGCGGATTGACGTGCCCGGTGGGCAGCGGCCGGTTGCGGGTGCGCGCCATCTCGGCGTCGATGCGGCGATCGACCAGGTGGTTGATGGCCGCGGCCGAGGCGGCCATCAGCCCGATGCCCAGGGTGCCGAACACCAGCACGTCCGGCGGCACGATACCCGGCGTGGCCAGGAACATGCCGACCACGGCCGTGAACACAATCAGCGCGACGACCTTGATCTTGCACAACGCGGCCATGTCCCGCAACGACATCTGCGGCCAGAGACCGGCCGTGAGCCTTCCGTTGATGATGTTCTGCGCCATGCCCTGCCCTCCGAATCCTTGTCTTCTCAGCCCACGTACGAAATGCGCAGCAGGCGTTCCAGATCCTTGATGATGCCGCGCGGCTCGGTGTCGGGCGCGTACTGCATCATCACGTTGCCCAGCGGATCGACCAGATACAGCCGGTCGGCCTGCGGCAGACCGGCATGAGGCCCTGCGGCCGGCGCCGGCGCCAGCAGCCTCATGCCCGGGTAATGTTCGGCCAGCTCGGCGCGGCGGGCGTCGTCGGGCGCATTCAGCACCAGCGCGCGCTGCACGCGGTCGATGTTCTTGCCCTGCGCCAGTCGCAGCTGGCGCATGACGTAACCCATGCGGGCGCAGTCTTCGCCACATGCGGCGGGAGCGATGTAAAGAAGCGTCCAGTGACCCTCCCAGAAGGCGGCATCCAGGGGCGCACCGCCTTCGGCTTCCCGCAGCGCCAGCTCGGCCGCCGGCAGCACCGGCTGGATCAGCTCGCCGTGCTGCGTGGTTGCGGCGGGCCGCCAGTCGGCGATGAAGTTCATGAACCAGGCCGTCAGAAAGGGCGCAAGAAAGAGCGCAAACACCACGACGAGGACCAGCCGCGAGCGCCGCTGCCTTGCCTTGTCATCCATCGTCATCACCGCCTGCATGTTTCTCTTCCTCCGACACCGGGCGCCAGTTCACCCAGAAATAGATGACCAGCAGGGCTGCGGCCAGCCCGAACCATTGCACGGCATAGCCGACATGCCGCTCCGGCCCCATGATCGGTACCGGCGCCCATTCGCGCGCGAAGCCTCCGGGCTGCTGCGGATCCAGCAACAGGATCCAGGGCACCAGCTCCAGCCCGAGCTGCTCGGACTGCAGGTCCAGCCGGATGCGCTGCAGCACCTTGGGCCAGCCCGGCGCCCGGTCCTCGCCCTCGCCCAGACTGAACACCCGCTCGGGCGGGAAATCCACCAGCCCCCGGACCTCCAGCACGCCTTCCGGCACCGGCAACTCGGGCAACAGGTCGCGCGTGGGTCCGGCCGGCACCCAACCGCGGTTCACCAGAAGCGCGTGCTGGCCATCGGCGAAGAGCAGCGGCGTCAGCACCTGGTAGCCCACCCGGCCATGCAGCACCCGATTGTCCAGCAGGAATTGACGCCGGCCATCGTACCGGCCGCTGACCAGGGCGGGTCGATAGCGCCACTCGGGTCCCGGAACCTGATGCCAGTCCAGTCGCAGCGGGCCGGCGGCCGCGGTTTGCCGGAACTGCGCCTGCAACGCCCGCTTCTGCTCGGCGCGATCGAGCTGCCAGAACCCCAGACCCAGCAGCAGCGCCAGCAGGGCCAGTGTCGCCAGCGTGGGAAGCCAGCCGGGGCGAAATCGTTTCCTCACCCGGCTCATGCTCGCCGGCACCCTGCGCCGGCGCTATAATCAGCCATTCTGTCCTCACCCTGCCGGACCCGCGCCCGCCATGCTTGCCAAGACCTTCATCGTGCTCGTTCTGCTCGCCATCCTGTTCAGCCTGGGCAGCGGGCTCATCTTCCTCATCCAGGACAAGGGCCATTCGGAGCGCACCGTCAAGGCGCTTACAGTACGCATCGTGCTGTCCGTGGCCCTATTTGCCCTGCTCATGCTCGGCTACCTGGCCGGCATCATCCAGCCGCACGGACTGCTCGACTACTGAGACCGGCCCGGCCGCCGCCGGGCAGTGTGCGGGCCGATCTCACAGCCAGTACACGAAAATAAACAGACCCAGCCAGACCACGTCCACGAAGTGCCAGTACCAGGCCACGGCCTCGAAGGCAAAGTGCCGGTCCGGGGTGAAATGCCCCTTGATGGCCCGGAACATGATCACGGTCAGCATGATGGCACCGATGGTCACATGGGCACCGTGGAAGCCAGTGAGCATGAAGAAGGTCGAACCATAGATCCCCGATTCCAGGGTCAGGTTCAGGTGCCGGTAGGCCTCACCGTACTCGTGGATCTGGAAGCCAAGGAAGGTGAAACCCAGGGCCACGGTCGCCAGCAACCAGCCCACCAGCGCGCCCCGGTTGTTCTTCTTGAGCGCCCAGTGCGCCAGGGTCACGGTCACGCCCGAGGTCAGCAGGATCAGGGTGTTCAAGGCCGGGATACCCCAGGCCGGAATGGTCTCGAATGCCCCACCCATCTCTGCCGGACCATTGGTCGGCCAGGCTGCCTGGTAATCCGGGTACAACAGCTGGTGCGTCGAGGGATCCTCGCCACCGAGCCAGGGCACCGAGAACATGCGCGCATAGAACAGGGCACCAAAGAAGGCCGCAAAGAACATGACTTCCGAGAAGATGAACCAGCTCATGCCCCAGCGGAAGGAGCGGTCCACCTGGTCGTTGTACATGTGCGCTTCGCTTTCGCGAATCACGGTGCCGAACCAGCCGAACATCATAAAAATGACGATGGCCGCGCCAATGGCCATGGTCTCGAGACCGATGCCGGAACCGTTCAGGTGCATCGCAAAGCCGACCAGCATGGTGGTCAGACCCACCGATCCGACCATGGGCCAGTGGCTCCCGTGAGGGACGTAATAGCCGCCATGTGTTTCAGTCATCGATCGATCCTCTCTTTGGTCCTTGTCATTTACAGGTTCGTCTTGTGGCCTGCTGGCGCCAGGGACTCCAGCCTGCCGCGAGGTGCCTCGGCGGCCACCTTGCCGGTGATGTCAAAGAAGGTGTAGGACAATGCCACTTCCTCGATCTCCTCGGGCAGATCGGGCGAAATGATGAAACGCACCGGCATTTCCCGCGCCTGTCCCGCATCGAAGGGCTGTCGGGAAAAACAGAAACACTCCGTCTTCTGGAAGTAGGGCGCCGCAATCCCCGGCGCCACGCTCGGCACGGCCTGCCCCACCATGGGACGTCCGGCCTGGTTGCGTGCATGGAATACCGCGGTATAGGCCTGTCCCGGACGCACCTTCATCCGGGTCACCTCCGGCCGGAACTCCCAGGGCAGGCCCTGATTCACGCTGGCCACGAATTCGACCGTCACCCAGCGGCTCTCGTCGACCTCGTGGGCAACCGCCTCGTCAGCCTGGAAATCACCGCGCCCGTTGAGGCCGGTGATGTCACAGAAGACGTTGTAGAAGGGCACCATGAGAAAGCCGAAGCCGAACATGCCGATCGTGATCAGCACCAGCTTGCGGACACTGCGACCCACGGCCGCCTGACGATCATCCACGCTCACGGCTTGTTCCCCGCCGTGGACCAGATGAACAGGGCAAAGACCCCCAGGGCAATGGCGCCGAGTATCAGCGCCAGGCGGATGTTCGATTTGCGCTTGTCTTCCACCAGAATCATGAATCCCGTCGGCATGCCCTGCCGGGCCAATGCCCGGCAGGGCACTCGCTCACTTGACCTCGGGCGCCGTGGTGAAACTGTGGTACGGCGGCGGCGAAGGCAGCGTCCACTCCAGTCCCTTGGCGCCTTCCCAGACCTGACCCGTTGCCTTTGCACCACCGCGAATGGTCTTGAACACGATGTAGGCGAACAGCAACTGGGTCAGACCGAAGGCGAAGCCGCCAATGGAGGAAATGGCATTGAACTCCGCAAACTGCACCGAGTAGTCCGGTATGCGGCGCGGCATGCCGGCCAGCCCCAGGAAGTGCTGCGGGAAGAACAGCACGTTGACGAAAATGGTCGACAGCCAGAAATGCAGCTTGCCGAGCTTCTCGTCATACATGTTGCCGGTCCACTTGGGCAGCCAGTAGTAGGCCGCCGCCATGATCGCGAACACGGCGCCGGTCACCAGCACATAGTGGAAGTGCGCCACCACGAAATAGGTGTCGTGGTACTGGAAGTCCACAGGTGTGATGGCCAGCATCAGTCCCGAGAAGCCACCGATGGTGAACATGACCACGAAGCCCAGTGCGAACAGCATGGGTGTTTCGAAGGTCATGGAGCCCTTCCACATGGTGGACACCCAGTTGAACACCTTCACCCCCGTGGGCACGGCGATCAGCATGGTGGCATACATGAAGAACAGCTCGCCGGTGAGCGGCATGCCCACGGTGAACATGTGATGCGCCCAGACGATGAAGGACAGGAAGGCGATGGAGGCCGTGGCATAGACCATCGAGGTGTAGCCGAACAGCGGCTTGCGGGCAAAGGTCGGAATGATCTGCGACACGATGCCGAAGGCCGGCAGGATCATGATGTATACCTCGGGGTGGCCGAAGAACCAGAAGATGTGCTGGAACATTACCGGGTCACCGCCACCGGCCGCCGAGAAGAAGCTGGTACCGAAGTACTTGTCGGTCAGCAGCATGGTCACGGCACCGGCCAGCACCGGCATGACCGCGATCAGCAGGTAGGCCGTGATCAGCCAGGTCCAGACGAACAGCGGCATCTTCATGAGCGTCATGCCGGGAGCGCGCATGTTGAGAATGGTCACCACCACGTTGATCGCGCCCATCACCGAGGAGATACCCATCAGGTGGATGGCAAAGATCACGAACGGGAAGGCATCGCCGGTCTGCAACACCAGCGGCGGATACAGCGTCCAGCCACCGGCCGGGCCGCCGCCCTCCATGAACAGTGTGCCCAGCAGCAGGGCAAAGGCGAACGGCAGGATCCAGAAGGACCAGTTGTTCATCCGCGGCAGTGCCATGTCCGGCGCCCCGATCATCATCGGTATGAGCCAGTTGGCCAGGCCGACGAAGGCCGGCATGACCGCGCCGAAGATCATGACCAGGGCGTGCATGGTGGTCATGGAGTTGAAAAACATGGGATCGACGAACTGCAGTCCGGGCTGGAACAGCTCGGCGCGAATCACCATGGCCATGGCACCACCGATGAAGAACATCAGCAGCGAGAACAGCAGGTACAGGGTACCTATATCCTTGTGGTTGGTCGTGAACAGCCAGCGGGACAGGCCCTTGGCCGGCCCGTGATCGTCATGCGCGTCGTGTGCAGCAGCAGTACTCATTGCTCTCTCCTCCTGGGAACTTATTGACGGGCCGCCTTGATATCGCCGGGCTGCACGACATCGCCGGTATTGTTGCCCCACGCATTGCGCTCGTAGGTGATCACCGCCGCCATGTCGGCATCGCTGAGCTGGGCGCCGAAGGCCGCCATGGCCGTGCCGGCCTTGCCGTTCATGACGATGTCGATGTGGTCGGCCACCGGGCCGGTCGTGATCTTGCCGCCGGCAAGCGCGGGGAAGGCACCCGGCAGGCCCTGACCATTGGCCTGGTGACAGGCGGCGCAGTTGCTGTTGTAGACCTGCTCGCCGCGTTCCATCAGTTCGGCCTTCGTCCACTCCCGATCATTGGCGGCCGAGGCCGAGGCCATGGCCATCTTCTGCTCCGCCACCCAGGCCGCGTAGTCGGCCTCGCTGCGGGCATCGACCACGATGGGCATGAAGCCGTGGTCCTTGCCGCAGAGTTCGGCACACTGCCCGCGATAGATGCCGGGCTTGTCGATGCGGAACCACATTTCGTTCACGAAGCCGGGGATGGCGTCCTTCTTCATGCCCAGCTGCGGCACCCACCAGGCGTGGATGACATCGCTCGCGGTGATCAGCAGGCGGACCTTCTTGCCCACCGGCACCACCACGGGGTTGTCGACCTCCAGAAGATAGTGCTCGTTCTTGGCCTGGCGGTCGTAGATCTCTTCCTTGGGCGTGGCCAGGGTGCTGAAGAAGCTGATGCCATCGTCCAGGTACTCGTACTGCCACTTCCACTGGTAGCCGGTGACCTTGATGGAAAGATCGGAGTTGCTGGTGTCCTCCATGGCGATCAGCGCCTTGGTGGCCGGAATGGCCATGCCGATCAGAATCAGGAAGGGGATGATGGTCCAGACGATCTCCACCACCGTGCTCTCGTGGAACTGGGCCGCGACCGCGCCCTTGCTCTTGCGGTGATTGAGAATGGAATAGAACATGGCGCCGAATACCACCACGCCGATCGCCACACAGATCCAGAGGATCATCATGTGGAGGTCGTAGGCCTCGTTGGCAATCGGCGTCACACCCCGGTGCAGGTTGAGGCCGTATTCGGCACTCGCGCCACCGGCGGCGGAACCCAGCGCACCCGCGGCCAGCCACTGACTGAGCCTGTGTTTGCTTGTCGCTGACATGCCCTTCTCTCTCCTTTGGTTCAGTGTTCTTGTGGTCCATGTCCCGGGCAGTTCCCCCGACGCCCGCGGACGGAAATACGGGTCCTAGCAGGCCATCCCCGCGAAACCGCCTTGCAGCCGGTCGCGCAGGAGGCGCGCCAGCCGGGTTCGTTCGACTTCGCTCAGGCCAGCACCGATCTCGACTTCCCGGCCCTGGCTGCACAGCAGCAACCGGCTCGGATGTCCCCGGTAGCGGGAAGGATCCAGATGGATGCGCGCCCAGGCGCGGGGCGCATGAAACAGGGTGTGCAGGACACGCCCGCCGCGGCGCAGGGCGACGGAGGCCTCGTCGATGGCGATCTCCTCGCGCTCGTGGCTGCGCAGCGAGGCGAGGTAGAAACCGGCGGCGAGCGCCGCAATCTCCAGGCCGGCGAAGGGCAACAGCAGCCAGTAGCCAAGACTGGCGAATGCGCCGGCGATGGTGAAGGAAACCAGTGCGATACCGCAGACAACGGCCTGCGTCCCCTTCCAGGACAGGGATCGGTTCGGTCGGATTTCGACTCGACAGGCCGACCTTCCAGCGTCTTCGTGGGCTGCGACCACTGCGCCCCTCTTCGTTCTGTCGGAAAACGTACTGCAAATGGATTGTTTTTGGACTGGTCGAGGATGCTAACCGAAGGCCATGAGGGGCGCAAGCAAATGGCAAGAAAACCCGATAGAAGTTCGCTATAACAGGGCCTTATGAAATCTATAAACAATAATTAATGACATTATAATATTCCGATAAACGAAGTTTTCATGCCAGAAACCGGCGATCGCCCACGAAACCCTGGGATGACGACAGATTTATAAAGGTTTTTAAAAATAAACCTTCAAAATCATGATATTGAAATAACAAGTGTCAAATTTTTGCCGGATTTGGCAATCTCGATCCCGGGATCCGTTCAGGACAGCAGCAACGGGGCCTCATCGGGGGTGCGCGCACCCAGTGGCACGGTGCCCAGGCAGGGCGCGGGAAGACGGGTGGCCAGGGTTTCCAGATTGCCTTGGAGGCGGGGCAGGTCGGGCTCGACCAGGTTGGCCACCCAGCCCGCCAGCAGCAGCCCCGAGCGCTCGACCGCCTCCGCCGTGAGCAGGGCGTGATTAAGACAGCCCAGCCGCACCCCCACCACCAGCAGTACCGGCAATCCCAGGGCACGGGCCAGCTCCGGCAGGTCGCCCGCCGGACCCAGCGGCACCGACCAGCCGCCGACGCCCTCCACCACCAGCCGCTCCAGGCCGGCCCCGGCTGCGGCGCGCCGGATGTCCCGCGCCAGGACCTCGGGCTCGATCACCACGCCCGCCTCCGCGGCGGCCAGATGGGGCGCGATGGCCGGCTCCAGCGCCACCGGATTCACCCCGGCGTAGGGCAAGGCAACGGAGGATGCCGCCATCAGCGCCTCGGCATCCTCGTTGCGCAAACCGTCCGGGGTGCGCCGGCAGCCCGACGCAACCGGCTTGAATCCCGCCGCACGCCGGCCCTGCGCCGCCCAGTGGCGCAGCATCAGGCAGGACACCCAGGTCTTGCCGATGCCGGTATCGGTCCCGGTGACGAACCAGCCGAGCGATGCGTCGGCATTCATCGCCGGGGGGCTCGCAGGATGTCGACCGGCACCCGCACCTCGCCGCCGGCCGTCGTCGCCAGATCGCGGCCCAGGGCATGGCCATAGACGATCTCCCAGGTTGCGGGCAGGCGCCCGTCGGCGCCACGATGGACCTCGTAGGCCGCCTCGAAGGCCTGCCAGCGCCGCTTGCCGGTCATGGTCCGCGGCCGGTCGCGATTGACATTGTGGGCACCGAGCCCGCGCAGGTCATCCAGGAGGCCGCGCAGGTCGGCATAGGTCAGGGTGAGGCGCTCCATGTCGGTCACCGGGTCGCGCAGGCCGGCAGCCAGCAGGGCGTCACCAATATCATGGAGATCCATGAAACGATTGACGTGGGTACCGCCATCGACCTCCGCCCAGGCCGCGCGCAGCTCCCGAAGGGTGTCCGGCCCCAGGGTGGTGAAGAAGAGCGCCCCGTCGGGGCGCAGTACCCGGCGCAGCTCCTCGAACACCCGGGCCGGCTCGTTGCTCCACTGCAGCGCCAGATTCGAGAACACCAGATCCACCGAATGATCCGCCAGCGGCAGGCGCTCCATGTCGCCGCATATCAGCCGCGGGCGCCGCCACCAGCGGAAGCGCTGCCGGGTGCGTGCCAGCATGCGTTCGGCCAGATCCAGGGCCAACAGCTCCGCGCCACGATAGCGCCGCCCCAGCGCCCGGGTGAACTCGCCGGTGCCGCAGCCGAGATCCAGCACCCGGGCCGGGCTGAGCGGCAGGCAATCGAGACGTTCCAGCAGGCGCCCGCCCACCTCCCGCTGCAGCAGGGCATGGGCGTCGTAGCTGTCCGCCGCCCGGTTGAAGGCGGCGCGCGCCTGGCGCTTGTCGATACCGCCGTTCATGCCAGCAGCGGCCCCAGCGCTGTGACCAGCGCGTCCGGATGCGACAGCAGCGGGGCGTGCCCGGCGCCCTCGAAACGCGTGATCCGCGCCGTCGGACACAAGGCCGCCACGGCGTCCGCGGCCGCCAGCGGCACCAGGGTGTCGCGGGCACCGAAACCGAGCCACAAGGGTTGGCTGACGGCGGCAAGTGCCGGCCGCAGGTCCCGGTCACGCAGCAGCTCGAGGCCCAGTGCCAGCCCCCGCGGATGCGGCGCGGGCGCATCCAGCACCCGCCGCCGCAGGTCGCGCAGTGTGTCTGCGGACGGCGCGCCGCGCGCGACCAGGCCGAGGAAGCGCTGCAAGGTGCGCTGCGGCTGCGTCTCGAGGTCACGGGCAAAGCCCGCCAGCACCTCGGGCACCATGGCACAGGACCAGTCCGCGCGCCGGGTGAAACAGGGATTGGTGGCCAGCAGGCCCAGCCGGGTGATGCGGTCCGGCGCGGCCTGCGCCACGGCCAGCGCCAGCAGCCCGCCCAGGGACCAGCCCAGCCAGGCGGCCCGCGCCGGGGCAGCGGCCAGCAGCGCCTCGACCAGATCCGCGGTCGTCGTCCCCTCGCCGGGCGGCGGGCTGGCGCCGTGACCGGGCAGCTCGATCGAGGTCAGCCGATGACGGCCGGCCAGTCGTTCCGTCAGCGGCTCCCAGACCGCCGCATTCAGGCCCCAGCCATGCACCAGTACCAGGTCCGGCCCGGCGCCCTGCACCCGGGTGGCCAGCCTCATGCCAGCAGCCCCCGGTGCCGTTCCAGCGCCGCCAGCAGTCGGTCGACCTGCGCCGGCTCATGGGCGGCACTGAAGGTGATGCGCAGCCGGGCGCTGCCTCCGGGCACCGTCGGCGGGCGGATGGCCGGGACCAGCAGCCCCTCCCCGCGCAGGGCCTCGGACAGCCGCAGCGCCGCTTCCGACTCGCCGACCAGCAGGGGCTGGATCGGTGTCTGCGAGGTCATCAGCGGCAATCCGAGTTCGGCAGCGCCGGCACGAAAGCGCTCGATCAGCGCCGCCAGCCGTTCCCGGAGCGCGGGGTCGGCGGCCAGCTCCAGCGCCCTGAGTGCGGCAGCGGCCAGCGCGGGCGGGGTGGCGGTGGTGAACACATAGGGCCGCGCCTGCTGGATGAGGGTTTCGATCAAGGCCTCGCTGCCGGCGACGAAGGCGCCGAAGGTACCCAATGCCTTGCCCAGGGTGCCCATCAGGATCAGGCCCTCCGGCCAGTCGCCGGCCAGCCCCCAGTGTTCGAGACTGCCGCGGCCGCCATGACCGAGCACGCCGAGGGCATGGGCCTCGTCCAGCAGCAGGGGCAGGCCGTGCGCCTCGGCGAGCGCCCGCAGCTCCGGCAGCGGCGCCAGATCACCATCCATGCTGAACAGGCCGTCGCTGGCGATCAGCCCGCTCACCCCCGGCGACAGCCGCGCTGCCAGCGCCGCCATGTCGCCATGGGCATAGCGCACCAGCCGCGCCCCGCTGTAGCGCGCCCCGTCCAGCAGCGAGGCGTGATTGAGCCGATCTTCGAACAGGCGGTCCCCCGGCGACAGCAGCGCGCCAGCGACGCCGAGATTGGCCATGTAGCCGGTGGAGAACAGTAACGCCCGCGGCGCGCCGACGAAGGCGGCAAGCGCGGCCTCGAGTTCGTGGTGCGGGCGGGTATGGCCGCTGATCAGGTGCGCCGCGCCGCTGCCCACGCCCCACGCCCCGGCCGCGGCGCGCAAGGCCGCGACCACCTCGGGGTGCGCGGCCAGGCCAAGGTAATCGTTGCTGCAGAAGGTCAGCAGGCGCTCGCCGTCCACCACCCGTTCCGGCCCCTGCGCCGACTCGGCGATGCGCCGGGTCCGGTAGCGACCCTCGGCACGCAGGGATTCCAGACGAGAGGACAGGTCGCGCATGGGGTTGCGCCCGCCCTCAGACGGGGGTGATGCCCAGGCGCTCGAACAGGGCCCGGTCGCGGTCGGCGTCCGGGTTGGGCGTGGTCAGCAGCTTCTCGCCGTAAAAAATGGAATTGGCGCCGGCCAGAAAGCACAGCGCCTGCAGCTCGTCGCCCATGGCCTCGCGCCCGGCGGACAGACGCACATGCGAGGCCGGCATCAGGATGCGTGCCACGGCGATGGTGCGCACGAACTCGAAGGGGTCCGGCGGCTCGACCTCGGCCAGCGGCGTGCCCTCGACCCGGACCAGCAGATTGATGGGCACGCTCTCGGGATGACGGGGCAGATTGGCCAGCGCCTGCAGCATGCCGGCGCGATCGGCACGGTCCTCGCCCATACCGACGATGCCCCCGGAACAGACGTGGATGCCGGCCTCGCGCACATGGGCCAGGGTATCCAGCCGGTCCTGATAGGTGCGGGTGCTGATGATCTCGCCATAGAACTCGGGCGAGGTATCGAGATTGTGGTTGTAGTAGTCCAGCCCGGCATCGCGCAGCCGGCGGGTCTGCTCGGCGGTGAGCATCCCCAGGGTGACGCAGGTCTCCAGGCCCAGCGCCTTGACCGCCTGCACCATCTCCAGCACGGGCTCCAGATCCTTGTCGCGGGGCTGGCGCCAGGCCGCGCCCATGCAGAAGCGGCTGGCGCCGCGGGCCTTCGCCGCCCTCGCGGCCTCGACGACCTCGTCGAGCGGCAACAGGCGCTCGACTTCCAGGCCGGTCTTGTGATGCGCGCTCTGCGGGCAGTAGGCGCAGTCCTCGGGACAGGCCCCGGTCTTGATCGACAGCAGGGTACTCACCTGTACCTCGCCCGGCATGAAGTGCTCGCGGTGCACCTGCTGGGCACGGTACATCAGGTCCATGAAGGGTTCGGCGAACAGCGCCTCGATCTCCTCGCGCTGCCAGTCGTGGCGCAGGCCGTCGCCGGCCGGGCCATTGGCCACTGCGCCGCTCATGGGTGGTTCTCCTCGTGAACGATCAGGTCATCCCAGGTATCGCGACGGATCCGCCACAGGTCCAGCAGCGACCAGGGAATCAGGATCAGCGCCATCAGCGCCCAGGCGATCAGGAAATAGTCGAGTTCCGTGGGCAGGAACATGCCCACGGCGACGAAAAAGCCGGTGATGCCATAGAAGCGATAGGCCGCCTGCTGGGTATAGTGGCCCACCTTCGGGTTGGGATGGTGGCGGTTCATGGCATAGACGAACATGGATGCCCCGAGCCACAGGATGCCCAGCGGAAAGGGCACCAGGGCGGCGACCAGGTTGCCATAGTTGAACAGTGCGGCGGCGCGGCGCGCACTGCGCCCGCGAAGTTCGATGGGCGCGCCGGGGGCAGGAGTCTCGGTCATGCGGCTTGGCTTCCGGGTTAGACTGTTCGGGCGAGGCGCGACTATCGCCACAGAAGGCACGGCTGTCAACCGAAAGGGACTTCGGATGGTTTACAAGTGGCTGGAACTTGTCCAGCAGCACCTGCTGCCGCCCGTCTGCTGCCTGTGCGGCGGCCCCGGCGAGGCCGGCCGCGACCTCTGCGCCGCCTGCCGGCGCGAACTGCCCCGACCCGACCCCGGATGCCGAATCTGCGCTGCGCCCATGGCAGCGGGCGACCTGGTCTGCGGCCGCTGCCAGCGGCAGCGCCCGGCCTTCGATGGCGTGCAGGCGCTGTTCCGTTACGGCCCACCGGTCGACCGCCTGATCCAGATGCTCAAGTTCGAACGCAGGCTGGCCCACGCCCGCCTCCTGGGCGACCTGCTCGCCGCGGCCATGGGCCCGGACCCGCAGCGGTTGCTGCTGCCCGTCCCCCTGCATCCGGCACGCATGCGCGAGCGCGGCTTCAACCAGTCGCTGGAACTCGCCCGCCGCGTCGCCCACGCGGGCGGCGGCCGGTTGCTGCCCGATCTGGCACAGCGCGTGCGCGCCACGCCGGCGCAGAGCGGTCTCGACGCCCGCGCACGGCGGCGCAACCTGCGCGGGGCCTTTCGCGTGGCGGGTCGCGCACCGGCGCAGGTCACCCTCATCGACGACGTCATGACCACCGGTGCGACCGTCGAGGCCCTGGCCCGGACCCTGAGGCGCGCGGGGGCGGAAAAAGTCACGGTGTGGGTGGTGGCGAGGGCGTGAGGCGCGCGGGGCGCGCAGTGCAACCCGGACATGTCAACAGGCCGCGCGCTCTGCGCCTCGGCGCGGCCCCTGCGTCCCCGGCCGCTACCGCCCTGCGGGGCCGCTTTGCCCTGCCCCTTCAGCGATTGCGCATGTGGTCGGCCATGCCCTGGAAGGCCTCGATGAGCTGCGCGCGCAGGGCGTCGTCGATGTCCATGTCCGCCAGTGCGCGGCGCATGCACAGCATCCATTGATCGCGCTCGGCGTCGCCGATGGGGAAGGGCAGATGACGGGCACGCAGGCGGGGATGGCCATGCCTCTGGACATACAGCGGCGGCCCGCCGAGCCAGCCCGACAGGAACTCGTAGAGCTTCTCGATGGAACCGGACAGGTCCTCGGGGTGCAGGCGACGAATGGGCTGCGCCTCGGGCAGGCTGTCCATGTGGCCGTAGAAGCGCGCCACCAGCTCGCGCACGGCGGCATCGCCGCCGAGGCGAACGTAGGGATTCTCGGGGTTCGCAGCCTGCTCACCCGTGTCTCTGTTCATGAGGTTTCCTCGTCTGGAACCGACAGCCTGACCAGGGGGCCTTGCCACAACCGGGCAACCGTGGGCCGGGAGCGGGCCAGCCCAAGGCGCCTGCGGGCGGTCGTGAATTGTACACGGGTTCACCGGCATGAATTACTCAGCCGACCGTTTCCCCCGCATCGACGACGACCCTGTTTCTCCCACCCTTTTTCGCCTGATAGAGTGCCTCGTCGGCCCGCCGAAGGGCACGGCTGCAATCTTCCATGTCCGGCGCCAGCGCGGCCGCACCCGCGCTGAGGGTGCAGTGCTCGAAGCCCGGGATCCCGGCGGCGGCCAGGTTGGCCCGGAATCGCTCGGACAGGGCGTGGAACCAGCGCGCCATGCCGGCGGGTTCGAAGGCCCGCAACAGGATCACGAACTCGTCGCCGCCGAGCCGGATGCAGGGATCCTCGTATCCCCTCGAGGTCAATGCATCGGCCAGGCATTTCAGCACCTTGTCGCCCGTGGCATGGCCGTGGAGATCGTTGGTCTGTTTGAAATGGTCGATATCCACGATCACCAGGCAGCCCTTGCCACCCGATTTGACGAAATCGAGCAACTCGGCACAGACCGGCTCCAGTAGCCGCCGGTTGTGAACCCCGGTAAGGTCATCGGTGGTGCTTTGCTGAAGGAGACGCCGCTGGCGTGCCGCAATGTTCTCGGCCAGTCCGCGGATCGCATCGAAAAGACCGCGGCTCTCCTGCAGCCTCGGTTTCAGCTCCAGTCCCGGATTTTCCTCTTGCAGTTCCCGCACGAGCCGGTGGATGGACTCCATTTCCCCGATGAACAGGCGGCCCAGCTTCCGGGTGGTGAGCGCCAGGAAAACGGCGAGCAGGGTGGCCAGAACCGCGAAGGCCACCAGGAAGTAGACGACCACCGCATCCAGGGCCGGTGCCGGCATGAATGCCTGCAACGTCCAGGCGGTGCCCGGCACCGGCGTACGATAGTCCCAGGCATCGGGGCCGGGCCGCCCGGTCTGCGCGATGACCGATCCATCATAGGCGAGCAGCGCCAGGGACTGCCCCGGCGAGGTGACACGGTCGAGTGCCTGTTGCACAAGATCGAGCCTGAAGCTGGCGAACACGACCCCGACCGGACCCTCGATGCCGTTTACGGATGCAACCAGGTCGAAATGTTCCAGCCCCTTGACGCCGCGATGCACGCGCGGCCCGGGCAGGATCTCTCCGGACAGGTAATGATGCATGTCGAGGCGACACATCTCACCCAGCCTGAGCCGAAGCGGCTCGCCGAGCAGCCTGCCCCGGTCATCGAACAGCGCCAGACCCACGCTGCCGGGCAGCAGGGACCGCATCTGCAATGCCCAGTCGTGGGCTTCGTCCGCCAGCGACAGGGCCAGCATGTCGGCCACCTCCGTCCGTGCCGAGAGACGCTCGACGATATCGCGGTAGACGCGGATGGTCTGGGAAAGGTTCTCCGCCTGGTGTGCCACCCGCTGCTGCTGGGTGATCCGCGCCTGCGCCAGCAAATGGGTCCGCAGGGCGAGAAACAACAGCACCATCGAAATACAGAGCACGCCCAGCAGTATCATGATGCTGCGCCGGGTATATTGCCGCACGGAAAGCATGCCCATCAGATTTCCCACTGCCGAAACCAGGATCCGGAAGGGTTATCGGCCGCCGCGCGCTCCGGTTGACCCGACTACCGTTCAAGGCCCCGCAGCAGGCATGGTTGTATTCCGGGCCACGGGCATGAAATCCGCTTCGTTATTGACACGACATATTTGTTCGGTTGCCGGATCAATACCTTCCAGAACAAAAATTTATGCGCCGCGCGCGAGATAATCGAGGGCGATGCCGGCGAACACCGCGGCGCCGAACCAGTTGTTGTTGAGGAAGGCCTCGAAGCAGCGCCGCGGATCCCGGTCGCGGATCAGGTACTGCTGGTACAGCGCCAGCAATGCGGCCACCAGCAGGCCGATGGCATAGAAGTCGCCCAGCCCCGCCAGGCTGCCGACCAGGCTCAGGCCCAGCAGCACCAGCAGTTGCAGCACCCCCACCACCAGCCGGTCCGCCTCGCCGAACAGGATGGCCGTGGACTTGACCCCGATCTTGAGGTCGTCTTCCCGGTCGACCATGGCATAAAGGGTGTCGTAGGCCACCGACCAGAGGATGTTGACCACGAACAGCAGCCAGGCGATGCGCGGCAGCTCGCCGGTCTGGGCGGCAAAGGCCATGGGGATGGCCCAGCCGAAGGCTGCGCCCAGCACCACCTGGGGCAGATGGGTGATGCGCTTGGTGAAGGGATAGACCACGGCCAGCACCACCGCCACGAACGACAGCAGGATGGTGAGCCGGTTCATCAGCAGCACCAGCCCGAAGGCCAGCAGGCAGAGCACCGCGAACAGGATCAGGGCCTCGCGCGGACTCACCCGGCCGGCGGCGATGGGCCGGTCGCGGGTGCGCGCCACGTGCGGATCGAAGTGACGGTCGGCGAAATCATTGATGACGCAGCCGGCCGAGCGCATCAGCACCACGCCGGCCACGAACACTGCCAGCACCAGCGGGTCGGGACGCCCCTGGCCTGCGATCCACAAGGCCCACAGCGTCGGCCACAGCAGCAGCAGGATGCCGATCGGCCGGTCCAGTCGCATCAGCCGCGCATACTCGATCAGCCGTTCGCGCGCCCGCGATGCCGTCATGCCCGACACCCCGACAGCGCGCGCACCACGCGCGGCAGGAAGATCTCGCTCACCAGCAGCGGCCGGCCATCCAGCCGGAACACCGAACGCCGGCCCCAGATCACCGCAGGCCGGGCACGGGTGCCCGCGACCGCGTGCCGGTACAGCTCGCTGCCGGGGCGGATCGCCGCCAGCTCCACCGGCTCGCGCGCCATGCCCGGATCGGCGAACAGCACCGCACCCAGCGGCCGCTCGCCCAGCCGCGCCAGCCGCCGCCGGCGACCGCCGAGGGTGCGGGCGGGAATCACGGTGCGGGCAAACACCCAGGGCGTGTCATCGCAGAACAGGTGCACCTCGCGGATCAGGGCGAAGCGGCGATCGCGCAGACCCAGCGCCTGTGCCTCGTCGCGCCGCGGCCGGCCCCAGCCCTGGAACTCGACCCGCACCCGGAAGCGCCCCGGACAGGCATCGACCAGCCGCCGGGTCAGCGAGGCGGGATCGAGCAGCCACTGCCTCAGCTCGCGGGTGAGCTGGCTGCGCCGGTAACAGCCGGCGCGTGCCCAGCGTGGCCCGGTCGTCCGGATCGAACCTGTGGAGTGCGGCAAGCCCTTCGCCTCGACGGAAGATTCAGGAGGCGCGGATTATCCCATGAAGGGGACGACAGGCGCCAAGCACAACCGTCAGACAGCCGCGTAGCGGGTCGCGTCGCCGAGCCAGCGCCGCACCAGCGGGGCCACATGTTCGGGATGCTGCTCAAGAAGGGTGTCGGCCACCGTTTCCACGGCGTCGAGCTGGGCCTGGTCGCGCACCAGATCGGCGACCCGCATCTCCACCAGGCCGGTCTGGCGGGTGCCCAGCACCTCGCCGGGGCCGCGCAGCTCCAGGTCACGCTGGGCGATGACGAAACCGTCGGTGGTTTCACGCATGACGGCCAGCCGCTCGCGCGAGGCCCGCGACAGCGGCGGATGATAGAGCAGCACGCAACTGCTCTTCTCGCTGCCGCGCCCGACTCGCCCGCGCAACTGGTGCAACTGGGCCAGGCCCAGACGCTCGGCGTTCTCGATGATCATCAGCGAGGCATTGGGGACATCCACCCCGACCTCGATGACGGTGGTGGCCACCAGCAGGTCGATTTCGGCGGCCTTGAAGGCGGCCATCACGGCTTCCTTCTCGGCCGCCTTCATGCGCCCGTGTACCAGCCCCACGCGCAACTGCGGCAAGGCCTCGGCGAGACGGGCGGCAGTGGCCTCGGCGGCCTCCGCGGCCAGCGTCTCGGATTCCTCGATCAGGGTGCACACCCAGTAGGCCTGGCGACCCCGGGCGCAGGCATCGGCCACCCGCTGCACCACCTCGGCGCGGCGACTGTCGGGGATGGCGACGGTGACCACGGGCGTGCGCCCCGGCGGCAGTTCGTCGATCAGCGAGGTATCGAGATCGGCATACATGGCCATGGCCAGGGTGCGCGGAATGGGCGTCGCGGTGAGCGTGAGCTGGTGCGGGCGCAGCGCGCTGCCGCCCTTGTCGCGCAACGCCAGGCGCTGGTGCACACCGAAGCGGTGCTGCTCGTCGACGATCACCAGGCCCAACCGCGCAAAGCGCACCTCGTCCTGGAACAGGGCATGGGTGCCCACGGCAACCTGGATGCCGCCCTCGGCAAGGCCTGCCAGGGTGTCGGTCCGCGCCCGGCCCTTGCGCCGGCCGCTGAGCCAGCCGAGCCGCACCCCAAGCGGCTCCAGCCAGCCGTTGAAGTTCTTCCAGTGCTGCTCGGCCAGCAGTTCGGTCGGCGCCATCACCGCCACCTGCCAGCCGGCCTCCACCGCCTGCAGCGCGGCCAGCGCGGCGACCAGGGTCTTGCCGGAACCGACATCGCCCTGCACCAGCCGCAGCATGGGATGGTCGCGGGCCAGGTCGCGGGCGATCTCCTCGCTCACCCGAAGCTGCGCCGCGGTCGGTGCAAAGGGCAACGTCGCCAGGAAGGCCTCGCGCAGCCGGCCGGTCCCCGCCAGCGGCGGTGCCCGCAGCCTGCGCTTGCGCGCGCGCAGGGCACGCAGACTGAGGTGGTGGGCCAGCAGCTCCTCGAAGGCGAGCCGCTGCTGCACCGGATGGGTGCCCGCTTCCAGCGCCGCCACATCGGCATCGGGGGGCGGCCGGTGGATGTAGCGCACGGCGTCGCGCAGGTCGGGCATGGCGAAGCGCGACCGCACCGCATCGGGCAGCCACTCGGTGAGCCCCTGCGGATGGGCCGCCAGCCAGGCCAGCGCAGTGTCGGTGAGCTTGCGCAGCGTGAGCTGGTGCACGCCCTCGGTAGCCGGGTACAGCGGCGTCAGATGGGCCGCCACCTCGGCGGCGCCCGCGCCCTCGACCCGCTCGTACTCGGGATGGATCATTTCCAGGGTGGCGGCGCCGGGGCGGACCTCACCGAAGCAGCGCACGCGGGTGCCGCGGGCGAGCCCCGCCTGCTGTGCGGCATTGAAGTGAAAGAAGCGCAGGGTGATCTGCCCGGTGCCGTCGGCCAGCCGGACCAGCAGCGAGCGACGCCGGCCGAAGCGCACCTCGGCGAGCTGCACCTCGGCCTCGATCACGGCCTGGTCGCCCGGGCGCAGGCTGCCCAGCGGCCTCACGCGGGTGCGGTCCTGATAGCGGCAGGGCAGGTGGAACAGGACGTCCTGGACGGTATGGATGCGCAGCTTCGCCAGGCGTTCCGCCATGCGCGGACCCACCCCCTTCAGCGCCGTGACCGGCACCTCGGCGGCGGATGGATCGCGGTGCGCCCCGGCTTCCCTGTCGCTGCGCATGAAGGCGCGGTCCGCCCGCGGGCGGTCAGTCGAGCACCAGGACGGCGTCCATCTCCACGGCCGCGCCCTTGGGCAGGCTGGCCACGCCGATCGCCGCACGCGCGGGATAGGGTTCGCTGAAATAGTCGGCCATGACCTGGTTGACCAGCGGGAAATGGGCCAGATCGGTGAGAAAGACGTTGAGCTTGGCAATCTGCTGCAAGCCCCCGCCCGCCGCCTCGCACACGGCCGCGAGATTGTCGAACACGCGCCGGATCTGCGCCTCCATGTCGCCCTCGACCAGCGCCATGCTGGCCGGATCGAGCGGGATCTGCCCGGACAGATAGACGGTGTTGCCGGTCCTCACGGCCTGCGAATAGGTACCGATGGCCTGCGGGGCCTTGTCGGTATGGATGGTTTCTCTGCTCACCTGCGCTCCTCGTTCGATCATTCAGCTCTTGACGCGCGTCACCCGCAGCACCAGCGGCAGGTGACGAATGCGGCGCATGACCTGCGCCAGATGCCTGCGGTCGCGGACGGTGAGGGTAAACAGGATGGAGGTGTTCATCCCGTCGCGCTCCTCGATGTCGACATTCTCGATGTTCGACCCCTCGTCGGCAATGGCCGCGGCAACGGTTGCCAGCACGCCGCGCTGGTTGGCCACTTCCACGCGCAACTCGGCCGCGAAATCGCCCTCGATGTCCGGCTCCCACTCCACATCCAGCCATTTCTCCGGCTGGGAACGGAAATCGGCGACATTCCGGCATTCCTGACGATGAATCACGATGCCGCGCCCGGCGCTGACGAAGCCGACGATCTGGTCACCGGGAATGGGTCGGCAGCACTTGGCGAAGCTGACCACCATGCCCTCGGTACCCTTGATCGCCAGCGGCCGCGACGCGCCGCCGGCGGCCTCCTGCACCGCACCCTCCTCCTCGCTGCTGCCGACCAGTTGCCGCGCCACCAGCAGCGGCATGCGGTTGCCCAGGCCGATGTCCTCGAGCAGGTCGTCGATCCCGGCCAGCCCGCAGTCGCTCACGAAGTCCTCGATGCGCCCCGGCTCCAGCGCCTCCAGGCTGCTGCCCAGGCCGGCCAGCGCCTTGTCCAGCAGCCGCTGGCCGAGGCCGACCGCCTCCTCGCGGCGCAGGTTCTTCAAATGGTGGCGGATGTTGGCCCGCGCCTTGCCGGTGACCACGAAGTTGAGCCAGGCCGGGTTGGGGTGGGCGCCGGGCGCGGTGATGATCTCGACCGTCTGGCCGTTGAGCAACGGCGTGCGCAGGGGCGCCAGCCGGCGATCGATCTTGGCGGCGATGCAGGTATTGCCGACCTCGGTGTGCACGGCATAGGCGAAATCCACCGGCGTGGCCCCGCGCGGCAGTTCCATGATCTCGCCCCTGGGCGTAAAGACGTAGACCTCGTCGGGAAACAGGTCGATCTTGACGTTTTCCAGAAACTCCAGCGAGTCGCCCGCACTCTTTTGCATCTCCAGCAGTTCGCGCAACCATTCGCGCGCACGGGCCTGGGCACTGGCGGCGCCGCTCTCGCCGCTCTTGTACAGCCAGTGGGCGGCGATGCCGGCCTCGGCGACCCGGTCCATGTCCCGGGTGCGGATCTGCACCTCGATCGGCACCCCGAAGGGGCCGAACAGCACCGTGTGCAGCGACTGGTAGCCGTTGGCCTTGGGAATGGCGATGTAGTCCTTGAACTTGCCCGGCACCGGCTTGTACAGGTTGTGCATGATGCCGAGCACGCGATAGCAGGTATCCACCGAGTCGACGATGACGCGGAAGGCGTAGACATCCGAGACCTCGGAGAAGGACAGCCCCTTGTTCCGCATCTTGAGGTAGAGGCTGTAGAGGTGTTTCTCGCGGCTCTTGACCTCGCCCTCGATCTGCTCCTGGAGCAGGCGCTCACGAATGGCGGTCTCGATCTTGTTGAGGATTTCCTTGCGGTTGCCACGCGCCCGCTTCACCGCCTCGGCCAGCACCCGGGAGCGCATGGGATGCAGGGCGGCAAAGCCAAGGTCTTCCAGCTCCAGGCGGATGGCGTTCATGCCCAGCCGGTTGGCGATGGGGGCGTAGATCTCCAGCGTCTCGCGGGCGATGCGCCGGCGCTTGTCGGGCCGCATGACGCCGAGCGTCCGCATGTTGTGCAGGCGGTCGGCGAGCTTGATGACGATGACGCGGATATCCTTGACCATCGCCAGCATCATCTTGCGGAAGTTCTCGGCCTGGGCCTCGGCCTTGCTCTCGAACTGGATCTGGGTGAGCTTGCTGACCCCGTCGACCAGATCGGCGACCTCCTGGCCGAACAGCTTTTCGAGCTGGTCCTTGGCGGTGGGGGTATCCTCGATGACGTCGTGCAGGATGGCCGCCATGATGCTTTGATGGTCCATCCGCATCCCGGCCAGGATGCGCGCCACGGCGATGGGGTGATAGATATAGGGTTCGCCGGACAAGCGGTGCTGACCCTCGTGGGCCTCGGCACCGAACAGGTAGGCGCGATATACCTCGCGCACCTGTTCCTCGGGCAGATAGCCCTCCAGCAACCGGCACAGGTCGCTGATCAGGAATCGCTGTTCGGGTATCCCGCTGTGCTGGGGCTCTGCCACCGTCGCCTGACCTGGGAGGGGGATCCTGGTGCCGCGGACACGCCAGCGGCGCCGCGTCCCCCCATCACGCCGCCACCGGGCATCTTCACTGCTCATGGCATCATAGGCCAATCCGGCCGGCGCGGACAGCCGCGGCGGCAGGGCCGGTCAGGCAGGAATCAGGCTGCGGGGGGCTCGTCGCCCTCGGCGGGCAGGTTGGGGGTTGCGCTGGCCTCCGGAGCCGCGCCCTCGGCCTCCAGCGCCTCGGCAAACTCGGCCTCGATCTCGGGCTTTTCGGGCTCGGCGATCTCGTCGAGGATGGCCGGGGTCACCAGGCCTTCGGCGATCTCGCGCAGGGCAACCACGGTGGGCTTGTCATTCTCCCAGTCGACCTTGGGTTCGGCACCGCGGGCCAACTGGCGGGCACGCTTGGCGGCAACCAGCACCAGCTCGAAGCGGTTCGCGACATTTTCCAGACAATCTTCTACCGTGATACGTGCCATGCGCTGTTTCCGTCCAGAATTCAGGTGGGTTGCGGGCCGGGAAGTCTACCCCAATCACCCTTCCGATGCCAGCAGGGCAGCGATGCGCCCGGCGTGGGCAGCCTCCTGCCGCGCCAGCCGCAGGCGGCCGGCCTGGACGATGGCGCCCAGCTCGGCCACTGCCGTGTCGAAGTCCTCGTTGATGATGAGGTAATCGTACTCGTTGTAGTGGGCGCTCTCGCTCACCGCATCGCGCATGCGCCGGGCGATCACCTCGTCGCTGTCCTGGCCACGGCCGCGCAACCGCGCCTCCAGCGCCTCCCGCGACGGCGGCAGCACGAAGATCCCGGCCGCCTCCGGCCAGACCCCGCGGACCTGGCGGGCGCCCTGCCAGTCGATGTCCAGAAACACGTCCCGACCGGCCACCAGCTCCGCCTCCACCGAGGCCCGGGCCGTGCCATAGTAGTTGTCGAACACCCGCGCATACTCCAGGAAGGCCCCCTCCTCGATCATGGCCTCGAAGGCGGCATGATCGACGAAGTGATAGTCCCGCCCGTCGACCTCCCCCGGCCGCGGCGGGCGGGTGGTGTGGGAAACGGAAAACGCCAGTCCGTCCATGCGCTCCATCAGCGCCCGGACCAGGCTGGTCTTGCCGGCGCCGGAGGGCGCGGAAATGATGTAGAGATTGCCTTTCGGGGGCATGACGGCTCCTGCGGGTTGGGGGTCAGAAAATCCGGCCGTGATCGGCTTCATTCGACATTCTGCACCTGTTCGCGCATCTGCTCGATCAGGACCTTGAGATCGACCGAGGCCCGGGTGGTCTCGGCGTCGGCGGACTTGGAACCCAGGGTGTTGGCCTCGCGGTTGAGTTCCTGCATCAGGAAATCCAGCCGCCGGCCGACGGCCTCGTCCCGCTCCAGCACCTGGCGCACTTCCTTTATATGGCCCTCCAGCCGGTCGAGCTCCTCATCGACGTCCATCTTCTGGGCCACGAACACCAGTTCCTGCTCCAGCCGGCCGGGATCGGCCTGCACCCCGGCCTCCTCCAGCCGGGCGAGCAGCCGTTCGCGGACGCGGTCGCGTACCTCGGGCAGCCGGGCGCGCACGCCGGCAACAATGGGTTCCATCGCGGCCAGCCGGGCCAGCAGCAGCTCGCGGATGTGCGCGCCCTCGCGCCGACGGGTGGCGACCAGTTCCTCCAGCGCGTCCCCGAAGGCCGCCATCACGTCCTCGCGCACCGGCCCCAGGTCGGGCTGCTGTTCGTGGATGACACCCGGCCAGCGCAGTACGTCCAGCGGGTCGACCGGCGCCGCCTCGCCGAAGCGGCCGGCAACGGTCGCGGCGGCCGTGGCCAGCTGGCCGATGAGTTCGTCGTCCAGTTCCAGCGCGCTGCCGGCGACCGGTGCCAGCCGCACCCTGAGATTGCACTCCACCTTGCCGCGGCGCAGGCGCTCGCCGACCCGCTCGCGGATGTGGGGTTCCAGTCCGCGCAGCTCCTCGGGCAGGCGCACGATGACTTCCAGATAGCGGTGGTTGACCGAGCGCAGCTCCCAGGTGAGCGCACCCCAGGCCGCTTCCCGTTCCTGGCGCGCGAAGGCGGTCATGCTGAGAATCATGTCGTTCGTCCCTGTTGTCCGGCGGCGGCGGGCTGCCTGACGATCAAGCCAATGAATTCAATGGTCATTTTTTCGTCCAGTAAGACCCGCGCTCAAGTACGGGCCGGCGCCGGCCGACCAAGGGAACAATGGTAAGCCGGATCGTCCGGCGGATAAACCGGACTACAAGAGTGCACCCCGCGTGCTGAAGAAAAAAGCACAGACCCTGCCCGCCGGCACCCGCCTGGACCAATACGAGATCGTCGAGGTACTCGGCGGCGGCGGCTTCAGTTTCGTCTATCTCGGGCGGGACCCCGCCGGCGAGCGGGTGGTCATCAAGGAGTACATGCCCGCGCGGCTGGCGTACCGGAACAAGGATCTGTCAGTGGTACCCCGGGGGACGTCCGAGGCCAGCCGCTTCAACCGGGGGCGCATGCTGTTCTTCCAGGAGGCCAGCGCCCTGGCCACCCTCAAGCATCCCAACATCGTGAACGTGATAAGCTTCTTCCGGGCCAACGGGACGGTCTACATGGTCATGGACTACCAGGAGGGCAAGAACCTGCAGCGCTACCTCCGCAGTCGCGGCGGCCGGCTCAGTGCGCGCTTCCTGCGGACGGTGTTCCCGCCGCTGCTGGACGGCCTGGAGGAGATCCACCGCAACGACCTGCTGCACCTGGACATCAAGCCGGGCAACATCCACATCCGACCCGGCGGCCACCCGCTGCTGCTCGACTTCGGCGCGGTGCACGGCTTTCCGCAGAGCCGGCAGTCACAGCCGGGCTCGGTGATCAGCGCCGGCTTCTCGCCCATCGAACAATACGAACAGAACGGCTACGTCGGTCCCTGGAGCGATATCTATGCCTTCGGCGCCACCATGCGCGCCTGCATCGAGGGCAAACCGCCGCCACCGGCCAGGAGCCGTTACGAAAGGGACACCCTCAAGCCCGCCAGCGAACAGTACCGCAAGCACTATCCAGCGCCCCTGCTGCGCGCCATCGACTGGGCGATGGAGGTGGACCCGCTGCTGCGGCCGCAGAGCGTGGCCGAGTTCCGCGCCGCCCTGCTGGCCGAGGAAGCGCCCCCCGATCCCGACGCCTCCAGCTCGGGGCTGGGCCGGCTGGTGGCCAGCCTCCCCTGGGGCAAGGGCTGAGCCATGCGCTTCGAAGAGGCCCGCACCAGTCGTGTCGGCAACCGGGAGGGCAACCAGGACCGCGCGTTGCTCATCGCCGACAAGGATGCCGTGCTGCTGGCGGTGGCGGACGGCATGGGCGGGCACGATCGCGGCGACCTCGCCGCCCAGGCCTTCGTCGACACCCTGCGCCGCGAGTTCCTGGGGCGCGACCCCATGGACGATCCGTCGGCCTTCCTGCGCAGCGCCCTCCAGCGCGCCCACCGGACCATCGTCGCCGTCGGCCGCACCCACCGCCCGCCGATCCGCCCCCTGACCACGGGCGTGGCCTGTCTGGTACAGGGCGACATGGCACACTGGGCCCATGTCGGCGACAGCCGCTTCTACCTGCTGCGCGACGACCATGTCTTCTTCCAGACCCGGGATCACACCCCGGTCGCCGACCTGGTCGCGGCCGGCGTCATCACCGAGCGACAGGCGCGGGTACACCCGATGCGCAACCAGGTCAATCAGTGCCTGGGCGACGCCGACCACCCGCCGCGCATCAGCATGGGACCCACGGCCTTCCTGCAGCCCGGGGACGTGCTGTTGCTGTGCTCCGACGGTCTGTGGGCCAATGTCACCGAGGCCCGCCTGCTGGAGGTGCTGGAAAACGACAACCTGGCCGATGCCATCGAGACCCTGGCGGTCACCGCCGAGCAGAAGGCCTGGCCGCAGAGCGACAACATCACCGCCGTGGCGCTGCGCTGGGAGGGCCTGGAAGGCGAGACGGCCACCCGCGAGGAACTGGATGCCGCCGACGCGGCCGAGCCGGATCCGGTCGCCCGCGCCATCGCCGAACTGGACCAGGCGCTGGCGGAATACGGCCACGAAATGACCGAACGCCACGACGGAAAATCCTGAGCTGCGTCCCCATCCAAGGCTGTATAATCCGAAGGCTCCACTTCAGCCTCAGGTGACCCCATGCGTCCCAGCCAGCGCGCCGCCGACGAACTGCGGCCCATCCGCATCACCCGCAACTACACCATGCACGCCGAGGGCTCGGTCCTGATTGAGTTCGGCAACACCCGCGTGCTCTGCACCGCCAGCGTGGAGACCCGCATCCCGCCCTGGCTGCGCGGCCAGGGCAAGGGCTGGGTGACGGCCGAGTACGGCATGCTGCCGCGCGCCACCGGCGAACGCATGAACCGCGAGGCCGCGCGCGGCAAGCAGGGCGGCCGCACGCTCGAGATCCAGCGCCTCATCGGGCGCTCGTTGCGCGCCGTGGTGGACATGAAGAAGCTGGGTGAGCGCCAGATCACCATCGACTGCGACGTCATCCAGGCCGATGGCGGCACGCGCACCGCCAGCATCACCGGTGGCTACGTGGCGCTGGCCGATGCCGTGCGTCACCTGATGGAACAGGGCGAACTCAAGGAAGACCCGCTCTCCGACCAGGTGGCCTCGGTGTCGGTCGGCATCTACCAGGGCACACCCGTGCTGGATCTGGACTACGCCGAGGACAGCAACGCCGAAACCGACATGAACGTGGTAATGAACGGCTCGGGCGACTTCATCGAGGTCCAGGGCACGGCCGAAGGCCATCCCTTCTCGCGCGGCGAGCTGATGGACATGCTGGACCTCGCCCAGGCCGGCATCTTCCGGCTGCTCGCGGAGCAGAAGAAGGCGCTGGAGGCGTGAACGGAGTGTCGCCACCTGCCTTGCCGCTTGTATCCTGAATCCTGCATCTTGAATCTGCCTTCCATGAAAAAAATCGTGCTCGCCAGCAACAACCCGGGCAAGGTGCGTGAATTCAACGCCCTGCTCGCCGGCCACGACATCGAGGTGGTGCCGCAGTCGGCCTTCGAGGTGCCCGAGGCCGAGGAGACCGGACTGACGTTCGTGGAAAATGCCCTGCTCAAGGCACGCAACGCGGCACACCACACGGGACTCCCGGCCATTGCCGACGACTCGGGCCTTGAGGTGGACGCCCTCAAGGGTGCACCGGGGATCCGGTCCGCACGTTATGCCGGACCCGGCGCCTCGGATGCCGAGAATGTCGAGAAACTGCTTGCGGCGCTGCGGGGCGTGCCGGAAACCGAGCGCACGGCGCGCTTCCAGTGCCTGCTGGTGCTGCTTCGGCATGAAGCGGATCCCACGCCGCTGATCTGCCAGGGCACCTGGGAGGGGCGCATTCTGGAAGCACCCCGTGGCGACAACGGCTTCGGCTATGATCCGGTGTTCCTGGTGCCGACCCACGATTGCAGCGCAGCCGAACTCTCCCCCGATGAAAAGAACCGGATCAGTCACCGCGGCCAGGCCCTGCGCTGCCTGGTCGAACGCTTCCCCCGCAACTGAGCCATGAGCCCGCCCGGCGGCAGCGGTGCCCCCACCGGCATGAGCACCCGCTTCGCCGAGGCCGTGCTGCGCTGGCGCTGGGCGGTCATCCTGCTGGTGATCGGCCTGACCGTCGCTGCGGGCATGGGCGTCACGCGGCTGCAGCCACAGAATGACGCCCGCATCTGGTTCGGCCCGGACAATCCGCAGCGGCTGGCACTGGAGGCCCTGGAACGCACCTACAACAAGATCGACAACGTCTATATCGCGGTCGCTCCCGAGTCCGGCGATGTCTTCACCCGACGCATCCTCACGGCCCTCGTCGAGCTGACCGAGGCTGCCTGGCAGCTCCCCGACGCCAACCGGGTGGACTCGATCACCAATTTCCAGCACACCGAGGCGAACGGGGACGAGCTGGTGGTCGGCGACCTGGTGGAGGACCCGGCGGCACTGGACGAACGCGCGCTGCAACGCGTCCGCCGTATCGCGCTGGCCGAACCGCAACTGGTGAACCGGCTGCTGGCGCCGGACGGCCGCGCCGCGGGCATCAACGTCAACATCATCCGCTCGGGCAGCGACCCCGACGAAAGCACCCGCATCACCGCCGCGGCCGAGGCGCTGGTCGCCGACTTCCGGGCCCGCTACCCCGAACTGCGTTTTTATATCACCGGCGGCGTGCCCTTCGATGCCGGCTTCGGCCGCGCCACCAAGGACGACCTGCGCACCTTCGTGCCGGCGATGTTCCTGGTGATCGCCCTGACCATGGCCCTGCTGCTGCGCTCGCTTACGGGCATGCTGGTGACCATGCTGGTCATCGCCTGCTCGACCCTGACCGCCATGGGCATCGCCGGCTGGACGGGCATGGGCCTGAACCCGGCCAGCGGCATCGCCCCGACCATCATCCTCACCCTCGCCGTCGCCGACAGCATCCACATCCTGGTCACCGCCTTCCAGCAGATGGCGCAGGGGCTGTCGCGCCGGGCGGCGCTGGTGCGCTCGCTGGAACTCAACATGCAGCCGGTGGCCAT